>JAICVH010000026.1 GCA_025935435.1 Burkholderiales bacterium | reverse complement strand
CCCCGCGCTCGTGGACATCGCGTCGATTTTCATCCAGGCGGCCGAGCGCTATCCGGACCACACGGCGCTGATCTTCGAGGATCGGCGCTGGACGTACCGCACGTGGTATGCACGCGTACGGCGCTTTGCGCAGGGGCTTGCCGACCTTGGCGTGCGTCCGAGCGATCGCGTGGCGTTCTACGTGACGACGTCGGAGAACTCGGTCACGACGTATTTCGCCTGCCAGCTGCTCTGCGCCGTCGCGGTGCCGCTCAATTTTCGCCTCGCGGCCGGCGAAGCAGCGGCGGTCCTGCAGGATTCCGGCGCGCGGGTGCTGATCTACGGTCGTTACCTGACGCAGAACGTGCTCGACATCCAGCAACGCGTCCGCAGCGTGCACGACTTCATTTCCTGCGCCTACGACCCCGCGAACGTGCCGCCGGGCCATCACCATTTCGACACGATCGCCGAGCACACGCCCGATAACGACGTGCCGCGGCCGGTCCCGTCATCGAGCCACCTGTCGGCACTCGTCTACACGTCCGGCACGACGGGTCGACCCAAGGGCGTGATGCACAACCACATCAACGACGTCGCGATCGCGATGAACTGCGTGATGGAGTACGGACTGCGCCACACCGACGTCGCGCTGCACATCGCGCCGCTCTATCACGTCGGCGGCATGCAGGCGTTCTTCATTCCGCACATGATGGTCGGCGGTACCAACGTCGTCCTTGGCTATTACGATGCGCTGAAGACGCTGTAGACGATTCAGGCGGAGCGCATCACGACGCTGTTCGCCGTTCCGACGCAGATCCAGGAGATGCTGCATCACCGGCAGTTCGGCGACTACGACGTCACCAGCCTGCGCATGATCACGACGGGAGGCGCCGCGATCGCCGCGGCGACGATGGAGCGCGTCATCAATGCCTTCTGCCCGAACATCTTCAACGGTTACGGCATGACCGAGGCGAGCCTCGCACTGCTGCTGCATCCCGAACACGCGCTGTCGCATCTCGGGTCCTGCGGCAAGCCGACGCTGATCAGCACCTGCCGGGTGATCACCCATCGCCCGGAGGACGACGCGACGCCCGACGAACTGGCGGCGGCGGGCGAGATCGGCCAACTGATCGTGCGCGGGCCGCAGGTGATGTGGGGCTACTGGAACAATCCGGTCGAAACCGCACGCAAGCTTCGCGACGGCTGGCTGTATTCCGGCGACCTCGTGAGCCGCGACGACGAAGGCTTTTTCTGGTTCCGCGGGCGCGTCGACGACATGATCGTCTCGGGCGGCGAGAACATCTATCCGCGCGAAGTCGAGGAAGTGCTGTACCGCTGTCCCGGTGTCAAGGAAGCGGCGGTCGTGGGCCTCCCCGATGCACGATGGGGCAGTGCGGTCACGGCCTTCGTCGTTCGCAACACGCCGGGTCTGCTCGCCGACACGATCGACGCGTTCTGCCGTTCAAGCCCCGACCTTGCATCGTACAAGCGGCCGCGCAGGATCGTGTTCGTCGACAGCCTGCCGACCAACCCGAGCGGCAAGGTGTTGAAGCGCGAACTGATCGCGCAATACGGCTCGTGAAAGTAGGGTCAGACTCGACTTTTGATCCGCGCTCGAACGAACCCGGCGTGGCGCGAAAAGTCGAGTCTGACCCTACTTTTGGCGTCGTCGATTTCATACGTGCGCTGACGCCCGCGTCGGTTCCACACGACGTCATGCGGCAAGCGGAGCGCTGCCTGCTCGATCTGATCGGCGTCGCCGCCGGTGGCGCGCGCACGCCCGCTGCCGTCATCGTCAATGCCTACGCTGCGACCCAGATGACGAGTCGCGATGCGGGCGCGCGAATGCTGTTCGACGGCCGGCGAGCGAGCTGCGCCGGCGCGGCGTTCGCGGGAGCGTCGACGATCGACGCGCTCGACGGGCATGACGGCCACGTGCTCACCAAGGGCCACGCGGGCGTCGCGGTGCTGCCGGCGTTGCTGGCGGCGATCGACGCCGGTGCCGAATGCGACGCGAAGGAATTTCTCGCCGGCCTCGTCATCGGCTACGAGATCGGCACGCGTGCCGGCATCGCGTTGCACCAGAGCGTGCCCGACTATCACTGCTCGGGCGCGTGGAACGCGCTGGCATGCGCGGCAGTCGTCGGGCGGGTGCTGCAACTCGATGCTGCCGCGCTTCGCGAAGCGCTGGGCATTGCCGAGTACATCGGGCCGCGCGGCCAGATCCTTCGCGTCTGCGCGCACCCGACGATGTTGAAGGATGGCTCGAACTGGGGCGCGCACAACGGCGTCACCGCCGCCTTGCTCGCGCGCGACGGCTTCACCGGCGCCCCGGCGGTGACGATCGAGCACGACGACCTGCGCCCGCTCTGGGACGATCTTGGCCGACGCTGGCGCATCCGCGAGCAGTATTTCAAGGCGTATCCGGTGTGCCGATGGGCGCAGCCGGCGATCGAGGCGGCGCTCGCCCTGAAGCGCGAGCATCGGTTCGATGCGACCGACGTTGCGCGGGTCACGATCGACAGCTTTCGCGAGGCGGTCGATCTTGGTTCGCAGTGCGCACGGCCCGTCACCACCGACGACGCGCAATACAGCCTGCCGTACGGCGTCGCCGCAGCGCTGGTCTTCGAACGCGTGGGCGCCGGCGAGGTGAGCATGCCGTTGATGGACGATCCGCGCGTGTCACGCATGCTCGATGCGATCGATGTCGCCGAGGACGCGGAGTTCTCGCGCCGCTTTCCGGCGGAACGATGGGCGCGCGTATCCACCACACTCACGGACGGCCGTACGCTGGTATCGCAGCCGGCGCGCGCGCGCGGGAACCCGGAGAATCCGCTGTCGGACGACGAGCTCGACGACAAGTACTTTGCGCTCGCTGGTGCATCGCTTGGCAGCGTGCGCGCTGCGAGAATTGCAGACGCCGTCAGGTCGCTCGCGGATGCCGGACCGCTCGCGCCGTTGCTCGACGATCTGCTGAGCCCGCTGCATTGAATACGCCATGAGGGATACGCAATGAATGCAGTTCCTGCCGCCGCTCAGTACGTCGTCATCGGGGCCGGGATCCACGGCCTGTCGACATCGATGCATCTCGCACAGAAACTGCGGCAGCGCGGCCGGACCGTCGGTGCGAACGGCGTCCGCATCGTTGTCCTGGACAAGACAGCCGTCGGAGCCGGTGCTTCGGGCATTGCCTGCGGTGTCGTTCGCAACAATTACTACCAACCGGCCATGCGTGAGCTGATGGCGCACTGCGTGGCCGTCTGGGAGAGCGACGCAGCGACGTACAGTTACCACCCGGTCGGGTACATGCAGATCAGTCCCGAAGTGATGCACGCGCAAGTGGGCGAGATCTACGAGCAACAGCAGGCGATCGGCTATGACTCCGTGTTCATCGAAGGTGCAGCCGAATCGACGCGGTACATGCGCGGGCTGTTCGACGACTGGCAGGCGCGGAACATCACGTCGGTCCTGCACGAGAAGCGCGGCGGGTACGCAAACAACATGGCGTCGCTGCGCGGTCTTGCAGGCAAGGCGCGCGCGCTGGGCGTCGAGATTTTCGAGGGCGTGACGGTAACCGGTCTTCGCGCAACCGATGGCAGCGATGCCATCGGTGCGGTCGAAACGACGGCCGGCACGATCGCCTGCGACGAGCTCGTCGTCGCCGTCGGGCCGTGGATCAACGCGATCTGGAATCTGCTGTCGCTGCCGAAGACGATCGCGATCAAGGGACGGGATGGTGCCCTCCACGAAGGAATTCCGATGTGGCATTACATGGCGCTGCAGGAAGGAACGCTTGGAGTCGACCCCGATTACCAGAAGACGAACGCCGGCGAAATGCCGCCCGTCTTGCACGTCGATACCGACGCGCCGCTCCATTCCGACCGCGACGGCGCGTTGATCACCGACCAGCTGTGGGGCATCTATTACAAGCCCGATTTTCACTTCGGGGGCGTGCAGGGCGGCGCCATGCCCGCGACGGTCGAGCGTGCAGCCGATGACGTCCGCGTCGATCCCTACGGGCCAAGCTCGCCGGAGTTCGTCGTCGACGACAACTTCGCCGACATGTGGACGTCGGCGCTTGCGTTCTGCCAGAAGCGCTTCGAAGGCAAGCACGGCGTTTATCGCCACGAGCCGTCGGGCGGTATCGGATGCTTCACGCCGGACAGCTTCCCCGTGTTCGATCGGTTTCGCGACAACGTGTACGTCATCGCCGATTCCAATCACGGCTACAAGATGATCGGCGTCGGCGAGCTCGTCGCCAGTGAATTGCTCGGCGACGCGCGCGCGTTGCTCGAGCCGTTCCGCTACGCGCGCTACGCCCAAGGCCGGCTACACCCGGTATCGAAGAGTCCGTTTCCGTGGAGTTGAGGACGATCGGTCATGATCCGCAAACTGCGTTCCGGTGAGTACCGCCTGTATTCGCGCAAGGTCGACCCGCGCACGGGCAAGCGTCGCAATCTCGGCACCTTCCCCACGCGGGAGGCGGCCGAGAAGCACGAGCGCGAGGTACAGTATTTCAAGCATCACTGAAGCGGGCTCGAGCCGCAGCCTGTATCTTGGTTATGGACCTGACGGCGTTCCTGGACGAGCACCGCATCGACGCAGAACGGCATGAGCATCCGCCAGTGATGACGGTCGAGGAATCGGAGCGCCTCGTACCGAAGCTTCCTGGTGCGAAGACCAAGAACCTGTTCCTGCGCAACAAAAAGGGTGACCGCCATCTGCTGGTCACCGTGTCGCACGACGTCGCCGTGGACCTTGCCGCGCTCGGCGAGCGACTCGGCGCGGGGCGGCTGGGTTTCGCGTCTGCGGACCGCCTTCGGAAACACCTCGGCATCACGCCCGGATCGGTGAGCGTGCTCGCCCTCGTGAATGATGCGTCCCACGCAGTGGAATTCGTCATCGACCGGCGGCTGTGGGAAGCGGACGCCATTCACGCGCACCCGCTCGTCAACAGCGCGACGATGGTGCTGCCGCATGGCGCGCTCGAACGTTTCCTCGCAGCGACCGGACACGATGCACGTATCATCGACGTGCCGGCCGTTGCTTTGCCCGCACGGTCGCAGTCCTAAGTGACGTAGGGAGACGACCGATGCTGCTCGAAGGCTCGTGTCATTGCGCCGCGGTTCGCTTCAGCGTCGAGTCCCACACGCCGTATCCGTTCATGCGCTGTTATTGCTCGATCTGTCGCAAGACCGCCGGTGGGGGCGGTTACGCCGTGAACATCATGGGCGAAGCGTCGACGCTCAAGGTGCGCGGGCGCAAGCACGTTGCCATCTACCGCGCGCGGCTCGACGGCGGTGCGAAGCGCCGCACACGATCGCCGGCGCAGCGTCATTTCTGCGTGAAGTGCGCAAGTGCGCTGTGGGTCTTCGATCCGCGTTGGCCGCAGTGGGTCTATCCGTTTGCGTCGGCGATCGACACGCCGCTGCCGAAACCGCCGGAAGAAGTCGAATTGATGCTGGACTTTGCGGCCCCGTGGGCGGACATTCCGTCCGGACCGGCGCACACGCACTTCGGTGAGTATCCCGAAGAGTCGATCGCCGACTGGCATCGCAAGCGTGGCCTTGCTGTCTGACGTCCGGGTCAGAGCAGTCAGCCGCCCTTTCTCTGTCTGACCCACGTGATCCGATGACCGAACGAACGACCGATTTTCGCGAGCACCTGATCCGCTACGGCGGGGACACCTACCCGGAGATCGTCGAAAAGGCGCAGGGTTGCTACGTCTGGGACGCGAGCGGCAACAAGATTCTCGACTTCACGTCCGGCCAGATGTGCGCGACGGTCGGGCACAACCATCCGAACATCGTCGCAGCGATCAGGAAGAGCTGCGATACGGCACTGCATTTGTTTTCGGGAATGATCCCGCGGAGCGTCGTGGAGCTTGCGCGGGCGATTGCGAAAATCGTCCCCAGACCGCTGACGAAGTCGATGTTCGTCAACACCGGCAGTGAAAGCAACGAGGCCGCCATCAAGATGGCCAAGCTCTACACCGGGGGCTTCGAAGTGGTCGCGCTCGGTGGTTCATGGCATGGCGTCACCGGAAACGCGGGCGCCGTGTCGTTCGCCAGTGATCGCAAGGGGTACGGGCCGGGCATGCCCGGGACGTTCGCATTGCCTGAGCCGAACGCGTACCGCTGCCCGGTCCGACACTGTCGCGACCGTTGCGATCTGACGTGCATGAAGGTCGGATTCGAGCTGTACGACATGCAGTCGACGGGTGCGCGGGCGGCAGTCATCGCGGAACCGGTGATCAGCGCGGGTGGCGTGATCGTCCCGCCGGACGGCTACTTCGACGCATTGCAGAAGGAAACGCAGAAGCGCGGGATGCTGATGATCTTCGACGAGGCGCAAACCGCGTTCGGCCGTCTCGGCCATTGGTTTGCAGCGTCGCACCTGAAAGTCACGCCCGACCTGCTGACGGTTTCGAAGACGCTGGGCGGTGGAATCCCGCTCGCGGCCGTGATCACGACCGACGAAATCGAAGCGAAATGCCACGAGCGGCACTTCGCGTTCTACACGTCGCACGTGTCCGATCCGCTGCCGGCGACGGTCGGTCTTGCGGTGCTCGAGACGATTGCCGGCGAGCATCTGCTCGAGCGAAGCCGCGAAATGGGCGAGTACCTGGCCGCGAGCCTCCGCGAGCTTCAGGAGCGTCACGAGGAGATCGGCGACGTGCGGGGCATGGGGTTGCTGCGCGGCATCGAGCTCGTCACCGATCGCGAGACACGTGCACCGCATCACGCGCTCGGTGCGCTGACCACCGAGCGTTGCCTGCAGCTCGGGCTCAGCATGAACATCCGGCGCCGGCCCGAGCGCGGCTCGGTGTGGCGGATTGCGCCGCCGTTGACCGTCACGCGCGAAGACATCGATCGCGCGATGACGATCTTCGACCAGTCCCTCAGCGAAATGAAGGAGGTGCTCGCGAGGCGGCCGGGGTCGGGTACGCGATCCGAGCCCGCGGCGCGGAAGCACTCGATGGCGGGACACCGGGGCCGGCAGACACCGATGTAAGTTCGTCGCGACGGCCGCCTGACGGTCGTGCACAATTGCGCCGGTCATACCGGAGGCGGATTTCGCATTTCATCGAAGGAGGAAAGCATGCGCAAGCAGTGGATCGCAGTCGTCGCATCGGTCTTGACGCTCGGCGTTCTCGCAGTGAGCGGTGCGAGCGCCGACACGCTCGACGACATCAAGAAAAAGGGGACGCTCGTCGTGGGAACGAAGGCCGACTATCGGCCCTTCGGCTATCTCGACCCGTCCGGCAAGATCATCGGCTTCGAGCCCGATCTCGCGGCCGACGTCGCTAAGCGCCTCGGCGTCAAGCTCGAACTGGTTCCGGTCGTCGCATCGAACCGCATTCAGTTCCTGCAGCAGGGGAAGATCGACCTGATGATCGCCACGATGAGCGATACGCCGGAACGCCGGAAGATCGTCGACATCGTCGAACCGGATTACTACGCGTCGGGTACCAACGTCCTCGCGAAGAAATCCGAGAAGCTCAAATCCTGGGATCAGCTGAAGGGCAAGAAGGTGTGCCTGATCCAGGGTTCGTTCTACAACAAGGAGCTGCAGGAGAAATACGGCATCGAAGGCGTCGCCTTCCCCGGGACTGCGGAAGCGTATGCCGCGCTGCGTAACGGCAACTGCGTGGCGTTCGCTTACGACGACACGGCGATCGTCGGCGAGATGCTGAAGCCCGAGTGGAGCGAGTACGAAATGCCGCTCGAATCGATTCTTCCGCAGCCGTGGGGCCTGGCGGTGAAGCAGGGTGAGAAGGGCTTCGCGGATTTCATGTCGAAGACGGTCAGCGACTGGCACAAGTCGGGCATGATCCAGCAGCTCGAAAAGAAATACGCGATCAAGCCGACGAAGTTCGCGCAGGAGATGCACGACAAGGCGAAATAGGCGCAGGTGCGACGGCACGCGGCACGGCACGTCCGATCGCCGCGGGGGCCGCTTCGCGCGCGAACGGACCCGCGCGACCGGGGTCCGTGAACGCCGGCACGGGGGAGGCCGATGCAATTCGTCTGGGACTGGTTCCGGTGGCTGAACGACACCACCGGAATCAATCTCACGATCTTCTACGACGCATTCGATCGCGCGCGCTTCGCGAGCGGGTTCTGGATGACCGTCAGGCTGTCGGTCATCTGCATCCTGCTTTCGGTCGTCATCGGCATTTTCGGCGCGTGGGTTCAGGGTTCGCGCTGGCGGATCGCGCGCGCGATCGTCCATTGGTACATCCAGGCGTTTCGCAATACACCGCCGCTCGTCCAGCTCTATTTCTTTTACTTCGGCCTCGGCAGCCTGCTGAAAGCGGCCGGCGGCGGGCCGCTCGTCTCCAACGTAACGTGGGCGATCGTCTCGCTATCGTTTTTCGCGGGGGCGTTCAACGTCGAGATCTTCCGCTCGGGCGTCGAAGCGGTTCCGCGCACGACGATCGAGGCCGCCGAATCGCTCGGCTTCAGCCGCCTGCAGACGTACCTGCGGATCGTGTTTCCGCTCGCGTTCCGCATCAGCCTGCCCGCACTCAACAACAACCTGGTGAACCTCGTCAAGACGACGACGCTCGCCTACGCGATCGCCGTGCCGGAAATGCTGTACGTGTCGAGCCAGATCTGGTCCGATGAGCTCAACGTTCCGGTGATGATGAACGTGCTGCTCGTCGCCTACCTGGTGCTCGTGGGGATCGTCGTCTACGCGATGCATCGATGGGAGCGCGCGCTGCGCGTTCCCGGATTCGGCCAGTGAACGTTCTGCTGCCGGCTGCCGAGCGTCTGACACGCGTCGCCTTGCGCGAGCGTGTCGCCGGATCGTTCACCTGGCGACTGCAACCATCGCATGGCGTTGCCATCGCGCTCGCGTTCGTCATCGGCTGCGGAATCGCGCAGGCGCAGGCGCAGCGCAACGATCCGGCGATTCTCGAGACGATCTGGAGATGGACGCCGCTGCTCGCGCGCGGTTTCGTGTTCAACCTTGCGATCAGCTTCCTCGCGATGTCGATCGGCACGGTGGCCGGGTTCTTTCTGGGGTTCGCGCAGATCTCCTTGCTGCCGCCGGTGAAACACGGCGCCTTTTTCGCCACGCATTTCTTTCGCAACGCGCCGTGGCTGGTGCTGCTCTTCTACTGCATGTTCCTGCTGCCGTTTCAGGTTACGGTATTCGGGGTCACCGTTCCGATCCCGGATTGGACGAAGGCGACGCTTGGCCTCGCCTTGCCGGTGATGGCCAACGTATCGGAGATCGTTCGAGGCGCCGTGCAGTCGATACCGACGACGCAGTGGGAGGCGGCGGCGTCGCTGGCGTTCAATCGGCGGCAGACGCTGTGGATGATCATCCTCCCCCAGTGCGTGAAGCGGATGTTGCCGCCGTGGATGAACCTTTACGCGATCCTCACGATGGCCACGGTGCTCGCGTCGATCGTTGGCGTGGCGGAAATGATGACGTTGACGCAGCGCGCGCTGGCGGCGGAAAACCGGCCCGGCCTGTTGCTCGCGTTCTACAGCTACGTACTGCTGTGGTTCTTCGTCTATTGCTACCCGATCGCCCGCTGGACCGTGCGCCTCGAATTGCGTTACGCCGTCAAGCAATGACCACAATGCCCAAAAACCGAGGCGAACCCATTGTCGTCCTCGACGACGTCCACCAGTCGTTCGGCCAGCTCGACGTATTGAAGGGCGTGTCGATGAGCGTCGCCAAGGGCGGCGTCGCGTGCGTCATCGGACCCTCCGGTTCGGGCAAGTCGACGCTGCTCCGTTGCATCAACGGACTCGTGCCGATTCAGCGCGGCAGCATCCGCGTCGGCGAGTTCGACGTCCATACGCTGCGCACCGACCAGCAAAGGATCGCGTTGCGCAAGGAAGTCTCGATGGTGTTCCAGCAATACAACCTGTTCCCGCACAAAACGGCGCTGCAGAACGTGATGATGGCGCCGATCCACGTGCTGCGCGAACCCGAGCGCGAGGTCCGGGAACGCGCGATCGCGCTGCTCGGCAAGGTGGGTCTCGCGGCCAAGCAGGACGCTTATCCCGGAGAATTGTCGGGTGGTCAGCAGCAGCGCGTCGCCATTGCCCGCTCGCTCGCGATGCGTCCCGAGGTGATGCTGTTCGACGAAGTGACGGCGGCGCTCGATCCCGAGACGGTCAAGGAGGTGCTGAGCACGATTCGCGAACTGGTGCGCGACGGCATGACCTGCATCATCGTGACGCACGAAATGCGCTTTGCGCGCGAGATCGCCGACGCGGTGCACTTCACCGATGGCGGGATGATCGTCGAATCGGGACCCCCGGAGATGCTGTTCGATCATCCGCAGAAGGAACGAACGCGCGCGTTCCTGTCGCAGATCCTCTAGCGGACGGGCGCTTCGATGACGGCCTCGTGAAACGCTACTCGATCTTCTCGCTCGCGAGCCATGCGTTACGCGGCGATGACCGCTGGCCTCGCGCATGGCGCAATCCCGAACTCGGCAAGTCGTACGACGCCGTCGTCATCGGTGGGGGAGGCCACGGGCTCGCCACGGCGTACTACCTGGCCAAGGAGCATGGCATTCGCGACGTCGCCGTGCTGGAAAAAGGCTGGCTCGGCGGTGGCAACACCGGCCGCAACACGACGATCGTCCGGTCCAACTATCACCTCGACGCCAACGCAAATTTCTACGAGTTCTCGCTGAAGCTGTGGGAGCGGCTGTCGCAGGAACTCAATTTCAACGTGATGTACAGCGCGCGCGGCGTGCTGAATCTCGTGCACACGCCGGCCGAGATCGACGCGGCGATGCGGCGCGGCAATGCAATGCGCCTGAACGGCATCGATGCGAAGTTTCTGGCGCGCGACGAGATCGCCGCCTGGATTCCGCGCCTCGATTGCTCGCCCGACGCGCGCTTCCCTATACTCGGCGGCTTGTTGCAGCCGCGCGGCGGTACGGTGCGCCACGACGCGGTGGCATGGGGCTACGCCCGCGCAGCCGATGCGCTCGGCGTCGACATCATCCAGCAATGCGAGGTGACCGGGCTCCGCGTCGAACACGGTGCAGTCACCGGCGTGCAGACGACGCTCGGTGACATACGCACGGCGAAAGTCGGCGTCGCGGTCGCCGGGCATTCGAGTCGCGTCGCGGCGATGGCTGGCGTCAAGCTGCCGATCGAGTCGCACGTGCTGCAGGCGATGGTCTCCGAACCCGTCAAGCCCATTCTCGACACCGTCGTGACGTCGGGCGCCGTGCACTTCTACATCAGCCAGTCCGACAAGGGCGAACTGGTGATGGGCGGCGATCTCGATTTCTACAACTCGTACGCGCAGCGCGGCAACCTCCCGAAGATCGAGGAAGTCGTCGCAGCGTGCACTGCGCTGTTTCCGAGCTTCGGTCGATTGCGCTTGATGCGTACGTGGGGTGGGATCATGGACATGACGATGGACGGCAGCCCGATCATCTGCAGGCTGCCGGTGAAGGGTTTGTACATGACTGGCGGCTGGTGCTACGGCGGCTTCAAGGCGACGCCGGCGTCGGGCTATACGCACGCGTGGACGATGGCGAGGGACGAGCCCCATCCGCTGAATGCCCCGTTCACGGTCGAGCGGTTTGCCGAAGGTCGCGTCATCGACGAAAAGGGTGCCGGACCCTACCCGTGGGCGCATTGAATCGCCGCGGCTGTTCGCCATGATCCTGATCCCCTGTCCGTGGTGCGGCCCGCGCAACCAGATCGAGTTCACGTACGGCGGTGACGCGACGCTGCGGCGACCGGCCCCCGATGCGCCGGAGGCGGCGTGGGTGGATTTCGTTTATCTGCGCGAAAACCCGAGCGGCCCGCACGATGAACTGTGGTATCACGGCGCGGGGTGCCGGCAGTGGTTTCGCGTGCGTCGCAACACGCGAACGCACGCGATACTTGCCAGTACACCGATCGGGCAGGCACCTGCGGATCGAGGCGACGCATGACGCAGGTCCGTCGGTTGCCGCGAGGCGGTTGCATGGATCGGTCGCGACCGCTCGCGTTCGAATTCGACGGCCATCGCTACGAAGGCTACGCCGGTGACACGCTCGCTTCCGCGCTGCTCGCGAACGGCGTGCATCTGGTGGGACGCAGTTTCAAGTACCACCGCGCGCGTGGCATTTACTCGGCGGGCTTCGAGGAGCCGAATGCGCTGGTGCAACTCGGGCGAGACGAGCGCAGCGAACCGAACACGCGCGCGACGACGCTCGAGCTGTTCGACGGGATGGTTGCCTCCAGCCAGAATCGCTGGCCGTCGCTGCGCTTCGACGCGGGCGCGCTGGCGAACGCGTTGTCGCCGCTGTTGCCGGCCGGGTTCTATTACAAGACTTTCATGTGGCCGCCCACGCCCCGCGCGTGGCTTCGGTACGAATACCTGATTCGTCGCGCGGCCGGCATCGGACGCGCGTCGGCGACGTGCGACCCGGACCTGTACCAGCACCAGTTTGCGCACTGCGACGTGCTGGTGATCGGTGGTGGCGCAGCGGGACTCGCGGCCGCGCGCGCTGCGGCACGTGCGGGTGCTCGGGTCATCGTATGCCAGCAGTCGTCGAACTTCGGCGCGAGCGTCCCGGGAAGCGATGCCGCGATTGCGGACCGCCCGGCCGAAACATGG
>JAICVH010000749.1 GCA_025935435.1 Burkholderiales bacterium | reverse complement strand
CGCAGGTGCGTGATGCCGCCGGCGTGAACGACCGTGGTGCGGATGTAGTCGATCAGTTGCTCGGTGATCAGCGTCTGGCAATCGTAGATCGTGTTGAAGATTTCGCCCACAGCGATCGGTGTCACCGTATGCTCGCGAATCAGCCTAAACGCGCCCTGGTTCTCGGCCGGCGTCGGATCCTCCATCCAGAACAGTCGGTACGGCTCGAGGGCGCGTCCGAGTCGTCCGGCCTCGATTGGCGTCAGCCGATGATGAACATCGTGCAGCAGGTGATGCTCGAAGCCGAAGCGCGCACGTAGCGCATCGAACAATTTCGGAACGTGGTCGAGATAGCGTGCAGTCGACCACACGTTCTCGGTCGGGATCGCGGCGTCGGCCGGCTCGTAGTACAGCTTGTCCTTGGCAACCCCATACGTCGATGCGAGACCCGGGATGCCGCACTGCGCGCGAATCGCCTTGTAGCCGAGTTCACCGTAGCGGGCGACTTCATCGACTGCTTCGGCGATGTCGTTGCCGTTCGCATGCCCGTACACCATGACGCCCTGGCGGCTTGCACCGCCGAGAAGCTCGTACAACGGCAGCCCGGCGGTCTTGCCCTTGATGTCCCACAGCGCCGTGTCGACGGCGGCGATCGCCGTCATGGTCACCGGGCCACGCCGCCAGTACGCGCCGCGGTACAGGTACTGCCACGTATCCTCGATGCGCGCGGGATCCCGGCCGATCAGAACCGGAATCACATGTTCGGTCAGATAAGTCGCGACGGAAAGCTCGCGGCCATTGAGCGTCGCGTCGCCGATGCCGCTGACTCCTTCGTCGGTTTCGATCTTCAGCGTGACGAAGTTGCGACCGGGACAACTAACGATGACGCGGGCAGCGGTGATTTTCATGTGGCGCGTTGGCGGACGGTAACGGGAGCATGCGTACGCGCAGAGGCGAGTACCGCATCGATCAGGTCATGCACGAGCAGTGCCGCCCGGCCATCGTTGACGGGCGCGCGGCGTTCGACCAGCGCCGTCAGGAATTCATCGAGCAGTGCACGATGCGCGTCGTTGGTGAACGCCATCGGGTCTGCGCCACCGCCGAGCGTTGCTTCCTCGCCGACGGTTTCATGGCGGCCGTCGTGGAAATGCACGTCGAGCTTGCCTGCGGTCAGGACTGCCGTGGCGCGCGTGCCGACGATCTCGATGCGCTCGGCGAAACCGGGGTAGCTTGCTGTCGTCGCGCCGAGCGTGCCGAGTGCGCCATTGCCGAAGCGCAATGCCGCGCACGCGACGTCTTCCGTCTCCATCCGATGCAGCGTCGTCGTGCCCGCGAATGCAGCGACTTCCGCGAGCCGGGGCGTGAGCGACAAGAAGAGATCGAGCGTGTGAATCGCCTGCGTGAGCAGCACGCCGCCGCCGTCGCGAGCGAGCGTACCGCGACCGGGCTCGTCGTAGTACGTCTGCGGCCGCCACCACGGAACGTGCACCGATGCGATGGCGATGTCACCGAGCGCCCGCTCGCGGATGCGCGCTGCGAGAGTGCGCGCAGCCGGCCGGAAGCGATGCTGCAAGACGACGCCTAGTTGGACGCCCGCGCGCTCGCAGCGCTCGACGACCGCTTCG
>JAICVH010000041.1 GCA_025935435.1 Burkholderiales bacterium | reverse complement strand
TCGCACCGAGCATGGGTTTCGGCATGCTGCGCACGCGCCGCCTGCCGTTGCAGATGGTGCGCGCGATCGTCGTGCTGGCGTCGTCGCTGCTGTTCGTCTCGGCGCTGCGTTCGCTGCCGCTTGCGGAGGCAACGGCACTCAACTATGCAACGCCGGTCATCGTCGTGATCATGGGGCGGCTCTTTCTCGGCGAACCTATGACGCCGGTGCGGGTCGCGTTCGTCGCGGCCGGTGCAGTGGGCATGCTGCTGATCGTTCGGCCCGGCGGCGCGATGTTCCAGGGGGCTGCGTTGTATGCGGTGCTTGCCGCGCTGTTCTATGCCGGGTACCAGATCCTGACGCGACTCCTCGCCGGTGAGAATCCGCGCGTGCTGCTGTTCTACCCCGCGGTGATCGGCACGGCCCTCATGTCGTTGCTGACACCCGCATTCGACTGGCCGTCGGCAATGCCGTGGACGCACGTGGTATTGATCATCCTGTGCGGCCTGCTCGGCACGCTCGGCCATTTTCTGTTCATTCTCGCGTTTCGCCATGCGCCGGCGTCCGCGATCACGCCGTTCACGTACATGCAGCTGGTATGGGCGACGCTGGTCGGGTGGATCATGTACCAGCATTTTCCCGATGGCTATGCGATCGCCGGCATGGTCGTCATCGCCGCCAGCGGGCTGTTCATCGCGCTGCACGAGCGGCGGCGCGCGCGGTTGTCAACCACGGACGTCATCGGAGGAGCGGCATGAGCAAGCCTCGTATTGGGTTCATCGGCATCGGCTTGATGGGCCACGGCATCGCGAAAAACCTGCTGAGCAAAGGCTATCCGCTCACGCTGCGTGTGCATCGAAATCGCAAGCCGGCAGAAGATCTGCTCGCAGCAGGCGCGAAGGAGGCAGCGGATTACGCCGCGCTCGCACGCGACAGCGACGTCGTGATGCTCTGTGTCACCGGCGCGCCGCAGGTCGAGGAGGTCGTGCTCGGCGCGGACGGCATCGCCGGCGCAGCGCGGCAGGGGCTCATCGTCATCGATACGTCGACGAGCGAACCGGCAACCACTGCGCACATGCGCGAGCTGCTCGCCGACCAGGGCGTCCGCTTCGTCGACGCGCCGCTCGCCAGAACGCCAGTCGAGGCCGAGCAGGGCCGTCTCAACATCATGGTCGGCGCCGACGATGCAACGTTCGAGGAACTGAAGCCGCTGTTCGGTGCGTTCTGCGAGAACATCATTCATGCCGGACCACCCGGGCATGGCATCGTGTTGAAGCTCATCAACAACTTCCTGGCGCAGGCGATCTGCACGGCGACAGCCGAGGCCTGCGCGACCGCCGCGAAGTCCGGACTGTCGCTCAACAAGCTGCACCAGGTGATTTCTGCGGGGGCCGTCAACTCCGGACTCTTCCAGATGCTCGTGGGTCGGATGCTGGAAAGCGGCGATCTGTCAGGACTCAAGTTCACGCTGGTCAATGCCGCGAAGGACCTTCGCTACTACACGCATTTGACCGAATCGCTGATGATTCCATCGCTGATCGGCGAGGCCGTTCACCAGAGTCTGGTGACCGCCAATGCGCTCGGATTCGGAGATCGCTACGTCGCGTCGCTGATCGAGGCACAGGAGAAGATGGCCGGCGTTTCGATCGTTCGGCGCTAGGATGAACGTCGACGCCTCGTCAGGCAGCCGTGTTTCGCTCACCGAGCGCGACGAGGCCTTCGCACGCTTCGCACTTGCCGCGGCGCACGACGCAGGGATCGCCATCCTGCCGCATTTCCGCGCGCCCCTCGACGTCGAGGACAAGGGCGGGTCGCGCGGCTACGACCCGGTGACCGAAGCGGATCGCGCCGCCGAGGCGGTCATCCGCACGGCGGTCACCGAACGTTTTCCCGACCACGGCATCGACGGCGAGGAGCACGGTCGTGCGGCCGGTGCGAGTCCGTTCACATGGGTGATCGATCCGATCGACGGGACGCGCAGTTTCATTCTCGGACAACTGCATTGGGCAACGCTGATCGCGCTGCATGACGGCGAGCGACCGATCGTCGGCGTGACGCATCAGCCGTTCGTCGACGAAACGTTCGTGGCCGTGAACGGCCGCAGCGAGTGGCGGCGTGGCGAGGCGTTGCGCCGCTTGCACACGCGTCGATGCGCGCGCATCGACGATGCAACGGTCGCGACGACCGATCCGCGCCATTTCCGCACGGCGAGGCAAGCCAGCGCATACACCGCCGCGACCGAAGGTGCGCGTCTCATACGCTACGGGGGCGACTGCTATTGCTACACGCAGCTCGCAATGGGACTGGTCGACATCGTGATCGAAACCGGCCTGCAGGCCTACGACATCCAGGCGCTGATACCGTTGATCGTCAATGCGGGCGGCGTGATCACCAACTGGAAAGGCGACGCCTGCGATCGTGGCGGCGACGTGCTTGCATGCGGTGACGCGTCATTGCATCAGACATTGCTGCGTCGTATCGAAGCGATGACCGCTGCGCGCGACGACGAATGAGCCCGCTGGCGTTCGCCATTCCGTCATGAAGCTGCTGGTCCTGGGCGGCACGCGGTTTCTCGGCCGCCAAATTGTCGAGGCGGCGCTTGCGCGCGGTGACGACGTCACCCTTTTCACGCGAGGCCGATTGCCGGTACCTTGGATGGGCGATCCGCGCGTGACGGCGCTGGTCGGCGATCGGGATCCGCGCGTCGCACCTGGACTCTCGGCGCTCGAACGCGGGCAATGGGACGCCGTGATCGACTGCTCCGGCTACGTTCCAAGGGTGGTCGAGGCGAGCGTGCGCCTGCTGGCGGCACGCGTTGCGCGGTACGTCTTCGTGTCGTCGATGTCGGTCTATGCGAAGACCGACCGCCCGAACCTCGACGAGACGACGGCTGTTGCGACGCTGGCCGATCCGCACACCGAAGCGGTGCTCGAGCATTACGGCGCGCTCAAGGCGGCGTGCGAAGCGGTCGTCGATCGGCTGCTGGGAGCGCGCGCAACGCAGGTGCGCCCCGGATTGATCGTCGGTCCTTTCGACGGCACGGATCGTTTTGGGTATTGGGTCGCGCGGTTCATGCATCCGCAGTTGCTGGGCGACCGTCCCGCGCGTGCGGTCGTGCCCGGGCCGCGAGAGCGCCCGGTCCAGTTCATCGATGCCCGCGATCTTGCGCAGTGGATGGTCGATCTCGCGGCGCGCGATGTCGAGGGGACGTTCAATGCGTGCAGCGCCGCATGGCAATTCCGGATGGGCGATCTCGTCGACGCGCTGGTCGCCGCAGCGCCCGCGCCGCCGCGGCCCACGTGGATCGAAGACGAGGAACTCGTCGCCAGGGGCGTGGCGCCGTGGGTGGGTCTGCCGCTGTGGCTGCCGCCGACCGAGCCCGACAGTGCTGGGTTCATGACGATGGATTGTTCGCGCGCGCAGCGCGCCGGCCTCGTCATTCGACCGCTTGCCGACACGCTTCGCGATACCGCCGCCTGGCTGCGCGAGCGCGACAACACCGGCGCGTGGAAACAGGTGCTGACCGCCGACGCCGAGCGCGCAATCTTGGCGTGACTTCGGGGTCAGAGCAACAAGTTGCGGTATTGAATTGCGACGTATTGCAGCAGCTATGCGCGACTTGTTGCTCTGACCCCGAACACCAGCCGACCGAGGAGCCGATGGCGACGACAAACGACGATCTGTGGGACAACCCGCTCGGCACCGACGGCTTCGAATTCGTCGAGTACGCTGCACCCGATCCGAAGGCTATCGGCCGGCTGTTCGAGCAGATGGGATTCACAGCCGTCGCACGGCACCGCGCGAAGAACGTGCTCCTATCTCGGCAGGGCAGCGTCAACTTCATCGTCAATGCCGAGCCGAATTCATTCGCGCAGTCGTTCGCTCGTGTGCATGGGCCGAGCATCTGCGCGATCGCGTTTCGCGTACGCGATGCGGCGCAGGCATACGAAACGTGCGTGCGGAACGGCGCGTGGGGCGTCGAAGCGCACCCAGGTCCGATGGAACTCAACATTCCAGCGATCAAGGGCATCGGCGATTCGCTGATCTACCTGGTCGATCGCTACGCCAAGGCAGACGGCACGGGCGTATCGATCTACGACATCGACTTCGTGCCGCTCGCGGGTGTCGACCAGCATCCGAAGGGCGCCGGCATCACCTACATCGATCACCTGACGCACAACGTGCATCGCGGGCGCATGGAGGAGTGGGCGAATTTCTACGAGCGCCTCTTCAACTTCCGCGAGATCCGCTATTTCGACATCGAGGGTCAGCTGACGGGCTTGCGCAGCAAGGCGATGACGAGCCCGGACGGCAAGATCCGCATCCCGATCAACGAGAGCGCCGACGACAAGAGCCAGATTCAGGAATACCTGGTCGACTATCGCGGCGAAGGGATTCAGCACGTCGCGCTCGGCACCGACGACATTTACACGACCGTCGAGACGTTGCGACGGCAGGACGTCGCATTCCAGGACTCGCCCGATACCTATTACGAGGCGCTTGCTACGCGCCTCCCGGGCCACCGCGAGGACACCGAGCGACTCGCCCGCAATCGCATCCTGCTCGACGGCGCACCCGCTCGCGACGAGATGCTGCTGCAGATCTTCACGTCGACCGTCATCGGCCCGATTTTTTTCGAGATCATCCAGCGCAAGGGCAACCAGGGCTTCGGCGAAGGCAACTTCCGCGCGCTTTTCGAATCGATTGAACAGGATCAGATACGGCGCGGCGTGTTGAAGGCGTAAGCGTCCGGGTGCTGCGTGCGTTGGGCGTCGCCGGCCGCGGCGCCCGTCTCCAAGCCGTCGGCGATGGGCGCCATCGGTTTGGGCGTCCGAGGGCGGGCGCGCAGCAAGGCGATGGGCGGTCGAACAGGCTAAGTGGCGCGTTTGCCGTTGAAACGGCTCCGGGCGCCCGCACATCTCATCGGCAGGTCCAGACAAAAACCGTGCAATTGCACGTCGGGTCTGCTAGAATTTCGTGTTTGCGACGTACGGGTGGGTCAGTGCTTACTCCTCTGGGTTTCTCGTTGCTGCGCCAGCTTTCCGACGGCGCTTTCCACTCCGGCGAAGACCTCGCTGCGACGGTGGGACTGACGCGCGCCCGGGTTTCGCAATTGCTGAAACAGGCCGAAACGGCTGGCCTCGCGCTGGAACGGGTGCGTGGGCGCGGCTACCGTCTGCTCGCGACGCCTGACTTCCTCGATGCCGCCGCCATCCGCACGGCGCTCGCTGAGTTCGACGTCGAGGTCGCACCGGCGGATGCCAAGGCGCCGCTACTGCCCGCGGCTAACGACGACGACGTGATCCTGCCGCCGGGTATGCCGGCGATCCCGCTCCATCCGATCGTCTCCGTCGAAGTGACCGATCAGGTCGATTCGACGTCGAGCGAACTGCTGCGTCGGGCAAGCCGTCGTGATATCCATGGTGCGCTGCTCGCCGCCGAATGGCAGACGGCCGGACGTGGCCGGCGCGGCCGCGTCTGGACCGCTGTTGCCGGTGGCAGCCTCACGTTTTCGCTCGGCTGGCGGTTCGAACAGGGCGCAGGCTTCGTGGCCGGCCTGTCGCTTGCCGTCGGCGTCGCCGTGGTCCGCGCGCTCGAAGCGGAAGGACTGCCAGGCGTCGAGCTGAAATGGCCGAACGACCTCGTTCATCGCCACCTGAAGGTCGGCGGCATCCTGGTCGAACTCAACGGCGATGCTCTTGGCCCTTCGACGGTGGTCGTCGGCGTCGGTCTCAACGTGCGCCTGCCAACCGCGATCAAGCGGGACATTGCACAGCCCGTCAGCGACCTTACCGCGGTTGCCGGACGCGGCGCACCACCGATCGATCGCAACCGTCTGCTCGCCCGGCTGACCGCCGAGCTGGCCGCAAACCTCGCCAAGTACGCCGAGCAAGGCTTCGTGCCGTTCGCCGCCGAATGGCAGCGCCGGCACGCCTACCAAGGCAAGCCGGTCAAGCTGCTGCTGCCGGATGGTGAAAGCGTCAAGGGCACGGTTGCCGGGGTCGACAGCACCGGCGCGCTCGTCCTCGCGGACGGCCCCCGCCGCGCCCGCTTCCTCGCCGGGGAAATTTCGCTCCGCCGCGCCTGACGCTACACTTCCGCGTGTGCGGGGCACGCCGGTTCGGCCATGACCCCGTGCCGGATTCGTTCAAGCCCCGGTTGTGTCTCAGATCCTCGTCATCGACGTTGGCAACAGCCGCATGAAATGGGCGTTGCGCGGGCCGAAAGGCTGGACCGCCCGCGGCGCCGTCTTCAACCAGGACATCGGTTCGCTCGCCGTCCGCGATTGGCAGAACCTCGAGCGGCCGGCGCGCGCCGTCGGCGTGAACGTCGCGGGCGAGGCGGCTCGTGTGCGCGTCGAAGGCCAGCTGTCGCGCTGGCGGCTCCCTGTCGAATGGCTGACGGCGACCGCCGAGGCGGGCGGCGTCACCAACGGCTATGATGCGCCGGGTCAGCTCGGTCCCGATCGTTGGGCGTCGCTCGTCGCAGCACGCCGGCGGGCGGTCGCTGCGAATGAGGCGCAGCCGCGGGCCTGCATCGTCGCCAATGCCGGAACTGCGGTCACCGTCGACGCGCTCGATGCGTCCGGCGTGTTTCGCGGGGCCTGATCCTCCCGGGTGTCGACTTGATGCTGCGCGCGCTCGCCGACAACACGGCGGCGCTGCGCCAGAACGTCGGCCGCTTTGCAGACTTTCCTAGCAACACACCGGACGCGCTCTTGACCGGTGCCGTTCAGGCCGCGTGTGGTGCAATCGAGCAGATGCGCTGGCTACTGCGTGGCGATGGTCCGGCGATCACCTGCTATCTCGGAGGCGGCGACGCGCCCGGCATCGGCCCCCACCTTTCGCACCCGGTCGAACTGGTCGACAACTTGGTGCTGGAAGGCGTGCTCGTGCTGGCGCTTCTCCAACGCTGACTACGCCGATGCGGACGGCAGTGCTGCTGCTGGTCCTGCTGAACGCGCTGCTCTTCGGTTATGCGCGACTCGATCGCGCTGCCAAGAGCGAAGCCGGGCGCCTGAACGAGCAGATACAGCCCGAACGCATCCGCATCCTCACCTCGCAGCAGGTCGCCGCGCTCGGTCCCGGCAAGGTCGCTTCGTTACCGGACGTCTGCGTCGAATGGGGACCGTTTTCCGACGCCGAACGGGCGCGCGCGCAGGCGGACATCGAGCCGCTGCAACTCGGTCGCCTCGTGTCCCAGCGGCAAGTCGTGCTCGATTCGATGTGGTGGGTCAATACGGGCCCGGCAGCGACGCGGGGCGCGGCCGAGCGCCGCGCCGGAGAATTGCGTGCGCAGTCGATCGAGGATCTCTCGGTCGTCGAATACCCGCGCGGGCAGTACACGATCTCGCTCGGTGTCTTTCGCACGGAGAACGCGGCGAATGCACGGGCCGAAGCGCTGGTTGCCCGCGGCGTCACCGGCGCGCGCGTCGAACCGCGTCAGGGCGGGACGACGCAGTCGCTACTGGTCGTGCGCGATCCGCCGCCGCCCGCGGTTGCGCGGCTCAAGGAATTGCAGATGCAATATCCGGGCAGCGATCTGAAGGTCGGGCCATGCACGGCGTCGTGATTCGCGATGTCCGGGTGCCGGACGAAGTGCCGGTGGTTCGCGCGCTGTTCGAGGAATACGCCGCGTCGCTCGACGTCGATCTGTGCTTCCAGGGTTTCGAACGCGAGCTCGCGGAGCTTCCGGGCGATTATTGCGCTCCGCGCGGCTGTCTGCTCGTCGCGAACGACGGCACGCGCGCGATTGGATGCATTGCGCTACGGCCGCTGGCCGGAGACGACCCGGGAGTCGGTGAAGTGAAGCGGCTGTATCTGCGTCCGGACGCGCGCGGAACGGGCGCGGGCCGCGCGCTCGCGCAGGCAGTCATCGAACGGGCGCGCGCGGCGGGTTATCGCCGGCTCAAGCTCGATACGCTTGCGTCGATGACGGCCGCACGCGCGTTGTACCGGTCGCTCGGTTTTCGCGGGTGCGACGCGTACTACCGCAACCCGCTGCCGGGTGTCACCTACATGGCGCTGGAGCTCGACATTAAGTAGGGTCAGACTCGACTTTTGCTGGGGTGTTTCGGCGTATCAGGCCGCAAGTCGAAAAGTCGAGTCTGACCCTACTTTCTATGTTTGTTCCCAGGGCAGGCCTTCCTTGCGCCAGCCGCCGATCGTGCCGCGATGGTGGTCGTCGTCGAGCGGACCCTCGAACCCCTCGAGCACGTTGTACACCTCCGTGAAGCCCGCCTTCTCGAGTTCAACGCCGGCCGCGATCGAGCGCTGGCCGCTGCGGCAGATCAGCACGACCGGCCGGTTCATGCTGGCGACTTTCTTCACCTGACCGACGAAATGCGGATTGATGTCCCAGTCGGGTCCGTCGTTCCATGCCACGTGGTGCGCGCCGCTCGGATGGCCGACGAACAGGTATTCCATTTCGCTGCGGCAATCGACGAGCACCGCCTGCGGGTTCTGATGGAGAAAGTCGCTCGCTTCGCGAGGCTTCAGATGCTTCATCGGCAGACAGTCGAAGAATGCAAAGAGCGAATGCTAAACTCGACGATTCATGATGTTACGAAGGACCGCGCATCCGATGCAACCCGATCATACCGCCGAACTGACACGACTGCTCACCGAGCGGATCCTCGTGCTCGACGGCGCGATGGGGACGATGATCCAGCAGTGTCGGCTTACCGAACGCGATTTTCGGGGCGCCTTCCACGATCATCCGCTTGATCTCGCCGGCGACAACGATCTGCTGTCGGTGACGCAGCCGCAAACCGTCGGCGACATTCACGATGCGTACTTCGCCGCGGGTGCCGACCTGATCGAAACGAACACGTTCAGCGCGACCCGAATCGCGCAGGCCGATTACGGCATGCAAGCGCAGGTCCGGGCGATCAACGAATCGGCCGCGCGCATCGCCCGCGAGTGCGCCGATCGCTGGACCGCGCGCACACCGGAGCGCCCGCGATTTGTCGCTGGTGCGCTCGGTCCGACGAATCGCACCGCGTCGATTTCACCGGATGTCAACGATCCGGCTGCCCGCAACGTCACGTTCGACGAACTGGTCGCTGCGTACGGCGAAGCCGCCGATGGCCTGATCGACGGGGGCGCCGATCTGCTGCTCGTCGAAACCGTGTTCGACACGCTGAATGCGAAGGCTGCGCTGTTTGCGATCGAGCAGGCGTTCGATCGCCGCGGCGCGCGACTGCCGATCATCGTTTCGGGAACGATCACCGACGCATCCGGACGCACGCTCTCGGGCCAGACGCCCGAAGCGTTCTGGAACTCGGTACGTCACGTGAGGCCGCTCGCGGTCGGACTGAACTGCGCGCTCGGCGCGGCGCTGATGCGGCCGTACATCGCGGAGCTTTCCCGCGTCGCCGATACGTTCGTCTCGTGTTATCCGAACGCCGGATTGCCCAATCCGATGTCGGACACCGGTTACGACGAGACGCCCGCCGAGACGTCGCGCATGCTCGGCGAATTCGCGGAAAGCGGCTTCGTCAACATCGTCGGCGGATGTTGCGGCACAACGCCCGAGCACATCCGTGCGATCGTCGACGCGGTCCGTGGCGTGGCGCCGCGGCCCGTGGGGCAGAAGGCGGAGCTCGCGATTGCCTGAAGCAGGCGCGCCGGCCCTCTCTGCGGAGATCGGAGCGGGCGAGCGGCGGGAGTTGCGGCTTGCGGGTCTCGAGCCACTCAACATCGGCAGCGATTCGCTGTTCGTCAACGTCGGCGAGCGCACGAACGTCACCGGCTCCCGAGCCTTCGCCAAGCTGATCCTCGCCGGCGATTTCACCGCCGCCGTCGATGTCGCGCGCCAGCAGGTGCAAAACGGCGCCCAGATGATCGACGTCAACATGGACGAGGCGATGCTCGACTCGAAGGCGGCGATGGTCCGCTTCCTGAGCCTGATCGCTTCCGAGCCGGACATCGCACGCGTGCCGGTGATGATCGACTCGTCCAAGTGGGACGTGATCGAGGCGGGGCTCAAGTGCGTGCAGGGCAAGCCCGTCGTCAATTCGATTTCGATGAAGGAGGGCGAAGCCGAGTTCATCCGGCAGGCCAAGCTCGTGCGGCACTACGGCGCCGCTGCGGTCGTCATGTGTTTCGACGAGCGCGGGCAGGCGGACAGCTACGAGCGGCGCATCCAGGTCGCACAGCGTGCCTACGCGCTGCTCGTCGAGCGCGTCGCCTTTCCGCCTGAAGACATCATCATCGATCCGAACGTGTTCGCGATCGCCACGGGCATCGACGAGCATGCGAACTACGCCGTCGACTTCATCCGAGCGACGGCGTGGATTCGCGCGAACCTGCCGCACGCGAAGGTGTCGGGCGGCATCTCGAACGTGAGCTTCAGCTTCCGCGGCAACGATGCGATGCGCGAGGCGATCCACACGGTATTCCTGTACCACGCCATTCGCGCGGGACTCACGATGGGCATCGTGAATGCGGGGCAGCTCGGCGTCTACGATCAGATCGAGCCCCGGCTGCGCGAGCTCGTCGAGGACGTCGTGCTGAACCGCAGATCAGCCGACGGCGGAAATCCAACCGAAAAACTGGTGGCTTTCGCCGAGACGTACAAGACTAAAGGGCGCAAGGTCGAAGAAGACCTCGGATGGCGCGACGCGAGCGTCGAGTCGCGCCTGTCGCACGCGCTCGTCAAGGGCATCAACACTTACGTCGTCGAAGACACGGAGCAGGCGCGCCGCAAGGTGGCTGAGCGCGGAGGGCGTCCGATCGAAGTGATCGAGGGTCCGTTGATGGACGGCATGAACGTCGTCGGCGATCTGTTCGGCGCAGGCAAGATGTTTCTGCCACAGGTCGTGAAGAGTGCGCGTGTCATGAAGCAGGCGGTCGCACACCTGAGTCCGTTCATCGAGGCCGAGAAACAGGCGTCGGGCACCGAAGCGCGATCCAAGGGCCGGATCGTC
>JAICVH010000371.1 GCA_025935435.1 Burkholderiales bacterium | reverse complement strand
GCCTGCACCTGTTCGAGCAGCTCGCTCTTGTGTCGCAGCGACAGTTCGGTTTCCAGCTCGTACGCCTTGTCGAAGTGGTCCTCGATCGCGCGTTTGTTGCGGCCGGTGATGAAGATCATGTCGGTGATGCCGGCCGCGGCCGCCTCCTCCACCGCGTACTGGATCAGCGGCTTGTCGACGATGGGCAGCATTTCCTTGGGGCTTGCCTTCGTCACCGGAAGGAAGCGCGTGCCGAGGCCCGCTACCGGAAACACCGCTTTCGTGATTCTTTTCATGTCGTTCCCGATCGTTGCCCGACCATCGCCTGCAGGCCCGCTTCATCGAGGATCGCGATGCCGAGCGCCTGCGCCTTCGTCAACTTGCTGCCGGCGTCAGCGCCGGCGACGACGTAATCCGTCTTCTTCGACACGCTGCCGGTCACAGTCGCCCCCGCCGCCTCGAGCAACGCCTTCGCATCTTCGCGCGCCAGCGTCGGCAGCGTCCCGGTCAAGACGAACGTGCGTCCGACCAGCGGGCCGGCGGCAGCGCGTTGCGGCGGTCCTTCCTTCCAGCGTACGCCCGCGCGGACCAGCGCGTCGATCACTTCGCGATTGTGGGGCTCCGCGAAAAAGTCGTGGATCGCCTCGGCAAGCACCGGGCCGACATCGCGAACTTCGAGCAATTGCTCTGCGGACGCGTCGAGAAGTGGTGCGAGCGCGCCGAAGTGCGCGGCGAGATCGCGTGCCGTCGCTTCGCCGACGTGCCGAATGCCGAGCGCGTAGATGAATCGGGCGAGCGTCGTCTCGCGGCTGCGGTCGATCGCCGCAATCACGTTGGCGGCACTCTTGTCGGCCATCCGGTCGAGCGCCGCAAGGTCGGCGACGGTCAGACGATAAATGTCGGCGGCGGTCTTCACGAGTTCGCCGTCGACGAGTTGATCGATCAGCTTCTCGCCCAGGCCTTCGATGTCCAGCGCATGGCGGCTCGCGAAATGGCGCAGCGCCTGCTTGCGTTGTGCCGGGCAGATCAACCCGCCGGTGCATCGCGCGACCGCCTCGTCGGGAAGCCGCTCGATCGCCGAACCGCATTCCGGGCATTTTGCCGGCATGACGAATTCGCGCGCATCGGCCGGACGGCGTTCGGGCAGCACGCGAACGATCTCGGGGATCACATCGCCTGCGCGGCGCACGAGTACCGTGTCACCGATGCGAACGTCCTTGCGACGGATTTCGTCTTCATTGTGCAACGTCGCATTCGTGACCGTGACGCCGCCGACGAACACCGGCACCAGTCGCGCGATCGGTGTAATGGCACCGGTGCGCCCGACCTGCACGCCGATATCCTGCAACAGCGTCGGCATTTCCTCGGCCGGAAACTTGTGCGCGACTGCCCACCGCGGTTCGCGGGTCACGAAGCCGAGCTCGCGCTGCAACGCGAGGCTGTTGACTTTGTATACGACGCCATCGATGTCGAACGGCAGCGCGTCACGCTGCGCCGTCGCCGCTTCGTAGAATGCGATCAGCTCGCTGGCACCGCGCGCAATCCTACGATGCCCATCCACCGGTAGGCCGAAGGCGGCCAGCGCATCGAGGATGCCCGCATGCGTCGCCGGCACGTCCCAGTCCCGCACCTCACCGATACCGTAGGCAAAAAAGCGCAGCGGCCGCTGCGCCGTCATCGCGGGATCGAGCTGCCGCACCGCCCCGGCTGCCGTGTTGCGCGGATTGATGAACGTGCGGAGCCCCGCGGCCTCCTGTCGCGCATTGAGTCGCGCGAAATCCCTGCGCGACATGTACACCTCGCCGCGCACTTCGAGCACTGCCGGCGGCTTGCGCGACTGGAAACGCAAGGGTATCGCGCGAATCGTATGGATGTTTCGCGTGACGTCCTCGCCCACTTCACCATCGCCCCGGGTCGCCGCGACCGTCAGGTGACCGTGTTCGTAACGCAGGCTGATTGCCAAGCCATCGAACTTGAGCTCGGCGTTGTATTCGACGGGCGGCGCATCCGGAGCAAGGCCGAGATCGCGCCTGATCCTTGCGTCGAACTGCGCGGCGCCTTCGGGCGTCGTATTGGTCTCGGTACGGATCGACAGCATCGGTACGCGATGCGTGACCGACGCAAACGTGGCGAGCGGCGCACCGCCCACGCGCTGCGTCGGTGAATCGGGCGTGACGAGCGACGGGTGTTCCCGCTCGAGCGCTTCGAGCTCACGATAGAGCGTGTCGTACTCCGCGTCGCTTATCGTCGGCTGGTCGAGAACATAGTAATTGCGGTTGTGCGTCTCGATCGACGCCCGGAGCGTCGCGACGCGCTTCGCGACCGACGCCGGCACCGCGGAGGCCATCAGGTCAGCGGCGCCGTTACGCCCGCGCAGGAGTGGTTCAGCGATTCGCTAAGCACTGAACAACGCCAGTGCGCGCGGACTGCCGGGCTCGATATGCACGGCGCGCAGCGCGTCGGCGGCGTCGGCGACCTGCTCGCGGATCGTCGCGAACGCGGCGTCGTCGAGTGGCCGATGATTGTCGTCGACGAGCTCGGCGCCGAGCGTCTTCGCCATGCGCTTCGCCGCGAGCTTCATCTGATCGAAGGTTCGCGGCGGATCGGCGGACCGGGCGACATCGAGGAGGAACACCACACCGTTGGTCGCGGTGAGGCGCAGCGATTCCGCCGTGAACGCATCGGGTCGGAGATTCTGCAGCGTGTACAGCACCGCGCCCGTCTCCTCCTGCACGTATTCGAATCGGCCGCCGGGTGCCAACCGAAAGCCGGCTGCCTCGGCGACGCCGCGAAGGCGCGTGCCGGGGATCGAGCCGGGATCGGGCTTCTGCACGGTCAGACCGATCTGCACGTCCAGCTCCGCGCACAGACGATCGAGCGATTCGGCACGCGTCAACTCGCGATTGAGATCCGGCGGCGTGAACGGCGCCGGCAGCACCGGCGCAATGTCGCCGACAATGCGCGTGAACGCGTCGATCTGCGCGCGTGTTGCCGCGCCATTGCGATCGGCGAGCAGCAGGCAGGCGACGATTTCGGAAAAGAGACCCGGAGTTTCCGGCGCGAGCTTTTGCCAATCCGAACGCGCGTCCCGGCGGCCGAACCAACGGAGCGGCTTGCCGACGCGCGCGCGGAGCGCATCGCCGAGCGCACCGACAGCGACGGGCGCGGCGGGCTGCAACGGGATCAGGCACTCGATCTCGTGGTCGGGCACCGACGCTGACCGTGCCGCGGCACTTCGCGATGCGCCGGATCCAACCAACGCCGGCACCGTGTCGGTCGGCAGCGACGCGTCGTCGCGAACGTCCGATGCCGTCGCTTGCTCGTCCCGCATGTCGGCGGGCAGTGGAATGACGTCGCCGGGGATTTCGAACGCGTTCTCGCCGTCGTGAGGCACATGCACCGCGGGTGTGCGATCGGCCGGTGCGACGGCAGCGTCGCGCGTTCCGAGCGTCGGCTCGACGCGCTGCGGTGCGCCGCGTCCGATGCGGAACTCGGCAGGGCCCTCAGACTGCTTCGCCGCATTGCGCTGGATGCGTCGCTCCTGCCACTGGTTGTAGACGATCACCGCGACCACCAGCAGGACGCCGGCGACGATCAGTCCGATTTGCAGCGAGCTCACGGAAGG
>JAICVH010000256.1 GCA_025935435.1 Burkholderiales bacterium | reverse complement strand
TGACGTTCCCGCGTTACACGCGCTTATCCGGGGCCTCGCCGACTACGAGCGCCTGTCTCACCTATGCGTCGCGACCGAGGCGAATCTCGCGGCGGCGCTGTTCGGGCCGACTCCGGCCGCCGAGGCGCTAATTGCAAAAGTTGACGCAAATCCTGAGGAATCGGTCGGTTTCGCGTTGTTTTTCCATACTTACTCGACGTTCCTGGGCCGGCGCAGCCTCTGGCTCGAAGATCTTTTCGTCGTGCCTGCGCATCGCGGCGCCGGCATCGGTCGCGCGCTGCTGCAGGCGCTCGCTGCTCTTGCCGTCGAACGTGGTTGCGGTCGGTTCGAGTGGGCAGTGCTGGACTGGAATGCGCCAGCGATCGCGTTCTACGAGTCGCTCGGCGCAGCGATCCTGCCGGAATGGCGAATTGCGCGCGTGACCGGGGCGTCGCTGACTCGCATGGCCGCACGCGGTCCAGTCGAGACCGGGACGTAGCCACCGTTCGCGATATCCTGCGCGCCGGAATCCCGGCGAATCTTTGAGCAAATCCATGCCCGACTACCCGTCCCTCGTCGACGCCCGCGCGTCTGTTCTCCATCGAGCTCGTCCATGACCGACTTCCTGCCTTTCGACGCCCGCGTCTCTGTTCCCGCCATCGACGCCGACTTCTGGTCGCTTCGTTTCGTCGAAGAATCCTGCGAGTCGTTCGCCGTTCGCAAGAACGTTCCCCAGCCGTGGTCGCTCGCGACCGACCGGGGGGTCATGGCGTCCGTGTACGCGGGCGGCGGCTATGGCTATGCCGCCACCGCCGACACGTCGCCCCGCGGCGTCCGTGACGCACTCGATCGCGCGGCCGCGTGGGCGCGCGCCACGGCGAAGCACGCGCTGATCGACGCGCGATCGTTGCCGCGGCCGGCGCCGCGGGGAGACTACGCGTCGCCGTCGCTCGCCGACCGCTTGCCAACCCGGCAGGAATGGTTCGACCTGTTGCAGCGCGAATCGCTGGAGGCCGGGCTCGATCCGCGGATCGTCGACTGGGAAGCGCTCGTCGACTTGCGCCACGCGACGCATCGGCTGATCACGAGCGAGGGTGGCGACGTGGTTCAGCGCTATCGATTTCTTTATCCGTCGATCAGCGTGACCGCACACGCCGACGGCGTCACGCAGCAACGTTCGCTCAACGGTCAGCGCGGGATCTGCCAGCAGGGTGGAACCGAAATCCTGGCGCGATTCCATTTCACCGGCAGCGGCCGACGCATCGCCGAGGAAGCGCTCGAAATGCTGGTCGCGCCCAACTGTCCTTCGGGCCGCATGGACGTGCTGCTCGCACCTGACCAGATGGTTCTGCAGATCCACGAGTCGATCGGGCATCCGCTGGAACTCGACCGCATCCTCGGCGACGAGCGCAATTTCGCGGGCACGAGCTTCGTGACGCCGGAGATGTTCGGGTCATACCGATACGGATCCGAGCACCTCAACATCACGTTCGATCCCACTCGGCCCGAAGAGCTCGCGAGCTATGCATTCGACGATGAAGGCACGCGCGCGGAAAAGACCTTCCTGATCCGCGACGGCATCCTCGAGCGTCCGCTCGGCGGGGCCATTTCACAATCTCGCGCGCGACTCGCAGGCGTTGCGAATGCTCGCGCCGACGGATGGAATCGACCGCCGATCGATCGAATGGCGAACCTCAATCTGGAACCCGGTGAAGCGACGTTCGACGATATGGTTGCGAGCATCGAACACGGCGTGCTGCTCGAAACCAACTCATCGTGGTCGATCGACGATTCGCGCAACAAGTTTCAGTTCGGCTGCGAGCGCGGCCGCGTCATCGAAAACGGAACGCTCGGGCACGTCGTCAAGAATCCCAACTACCGAGGGATCAGCGCCCAGTTCTGGCGCAGCCTCGTCCGCGTTGGCAACGCCGACACCGTCCAGGTGCTCGGCACGCCGTTTTGCGGCAAGGGAGAGCCGTCGCAAACGATACGCGTCGGTCACGCGTCGCCCGCGTGCGTGTTCACCAACGTGGACGTCTTCGGAGGCGAGCACTGATGCATGCCGAAGCGTTCTTCACCGAGCTCGCTGCGGCAATCGACCAGGCGTTGGCACCAGGCGAGCGTCACGCGACGTCGTATGCAGCGGAGGACACCGATTTCATCCGCCTGAACCGTGGCAAGGTTCGGCAGCCGGGACACGTTGCGCAACGGTATGTCGAGATCCGCCTGATTCACGGCATGCGACACGCGTCGCACGCGTTGTCGCTGTGCGGCGATCTTCCAACCGATTCGCAGGCGGTGCGGGCTGCGGTCACAGCGCTGCGCAGCGTGCTCGCCGACGTCGCCGATGACCCTCACCTGCTGTTGCCGTCGACGGTCAATTCGACGCGTACGAGCCGCGGCGGTCCGCTGCCGGCATCCGAAGCGATCGTCGAAACGGTTCTCGACGCTGCGAACGGTCACGATCTCGTCGGATTCCTCGCGGCCGGCCCGGTGTATCGCGGCTTCGCCAACTCCGACGGCCAGCGCAACTGGCACGAAATCACGACGTTCAACCTGCAGTGGAGCCTCTATTTCCGCGCCGACAAGGCGGTCAAGGCCGCGTACAGCGGATTTTCATGGAACGATGACGAATTGCGCTCACGAATGTCCGCCGCGGCCGGGCAACTCAGCGTGATCGCAACGCCGCCGAAGTCGCTGGCGCCGGGAAAATACCGCGCGTACCTGCCGCCCGCAGCGCTGCAGGAAGTCGCGCAACTGCTGAGCTTCGGCGGCTTCTCCGCGCGGGCGCTCGAAACGCAGCAAAGCGCGCTCGCCAAAATGCGAACGGGCGTAACGCTCGATTCCCGTGTTCACATCAGCGAAGACATCGCGACGGGCGTTGCGCCGGCGTTCCAGGCCGACGGCTTTACGCGGCCACCAGACGTTGCGCTGATTGATGCGGGGGCGCTTGTCGGCGCGCTCGTGTCGCCGCGCACGGCGCGCGAATTCGCGTTGTCGGCGAACGGCGCCAATCCCTGGGAAGCACCCGAGGCGCTGTCGATGCGCGGCGGCACGCTCGCGGCCGACGACGCGTTGCGTGCGCTCGATACGGGCCTCGCCGTCGGCAACCTCTGGTATCTGAATTACTCGGACCGGCCGGCGTGCCGGATGACCGGCATGACGCGCTTCGCGACGTTCTGGGTCGAGAACGGCAAGATCGTCGCGCCCGTCGACGTGCTGCGCTTCGACGACACGCTCTATCGGATGTTTGGCGACAATCTCGAGGCGCTGACCGCTGAACGCGAATTGCTTCTCGAGTCGAACACCTACGGCTCGCGACTACTGACGAGCTTCATGCTGCCCGGTGCACTGCTGTCGGAGATGAGCTTTACGCTGTAGTCCGCGACAGTTCGTCACTCACCGCTGCGGTCAACCTCGCGGCGCGACGTCAAAACCGCCAAAACGTCGACGATCAGTCGGCTGCGCGCGCGCCGTCGCCCCGCCAGCCCTTGGGAATCGACGCGAGCAGCCGCTGCGTATACGGCATCTTCGGATGCCGATAGATCTCGTCGGAATTCGCGATCTCGACGATCTCCCCCTCGTTCATCACCATCACCTGGTCGGAGATGTATTTGACGACGGCCAGGTCGTGCGAGATGAAGATATAGGACAGCTTGAATTCGTCCTGCAGATCCTGCAGCAGGTTGAGCACCTGCGCCTGCACCGAGACATCGAGCGCGGATACCGATTCGTCACAAATCAGGATGTCGGGCTTCATCGTGAGGCAGCGCGCAATGGCGATGCGCTGCCGCTGGCCGCCCGAGAATTCGTGCGGATACTTGTAGAACGAAACCTCGGCCAGGCCGACGCGGTTCAACAGCTCGAACGCCATGTCCGTACGTTCCTGCGCCGATTTGCCGATGCCGTGGATCGACATCGGTTCCACGATGATCTGGCCGACGGTAAAGCGCGGATTGAGCGACGCGTAGGGATTCTGAAAGATGATCTGGATGCGCCGTTTGTAATCCATGAACTGGTGCTGGGACATCGACAGCAGGTCCTTGCCTTCGAAGATCGCCTCGCCGGTCGTTGCCTCGTGCAACCGCATCAACGTGAGGCCGACCGTCGTCTTGCCGGACCCGGATTCGCCGACGAGGCCAAGCGTCTTGCCCTTCGGCAATTGAAACGACACGTTCTTGACCGCCTTGAATTCGCGCTTGCCGAACAGGCCCTCGCGCGAATAGAAACTCTTGCCGAGATTCTTCACATCGAGAACGATCGGATCGCTCGGCCGCACGCCGCGCCTGCGGTCCTCCATGTGCTTCGGGCCGCTGCCATGGATGAAATCGTCGATCACCGGCAGCCGCGTCGGGCGACGTTCCAGTTGCGGCCGGCACATCAACAACGCCTTCGTGTACGCGTCCTGCGGCGTCTCGAACACCGCCTTCGCGGGCCCCTGCTCGCGGATCTCGCCGTTGCGCATGACGACGACGAAGTCGGCAATCTCGCCGACGACGGCGAGATCGTGCGTGATGAACAGCACCGACATCTGGTGTCGCTTCTGCAACGCGCCGATCAGGTCGAGAATCTGCTTCTGGATCGTCACGTCGAGCGCCGTCGTGGGCTCGTCGGCGATCAGGAGCTTCGGCTCGCAGGCAATCGCCATTGCGATCATCACGCGCTGCTGCTGCCCGCCGGACAATTGCGACGGAAATGCGTCGATGCGTCGCTCCGGCTCCGGAATACCGACTTCCTTCAGCAAAT
>JAICVH010000415.1 GCA_025935435.1 Burkholderiales bacterium | reverse complement strand
CACTTCGCGAACGAGTATCGAAGCGAAGGACGGGTGCGGCTGTTCGAGGGATCAGGCGGCTATGCACACGGCGAGCAGCGGCGCGATTTCATTCACGTCGACGATGTCGTGCGCGCGAATCTGGACTTTCTCGACCACGGCGACCGTTCGGGCATTTTCAATCTGGGTACGGGCATGGGCGCGACGTTCAACGCGGTCGCACATGCAACGGTGAACGCGTGCAGGCGCGCGGACGGGCATTCGCCACGGTCCCTCGCCGAGTTGGTCGCCGACGGGACGATCACGTACATACCGATGCCCGAAGCGCTCGTCGGCAAATACCAGAGTTATACGCAAGCAGATGTTTCCGCGTTGCGCGGAGCGGGCTACGGGGCGAACATGCTGACGGTCGAGGAGGGAGTGCCTCGCTACGTCGAAAGTCTGATTTCGGATCCGCGCGTGCGTTCGTAAGCTCGTCACTCGTTCGTGCTGCGCGCGGTTTTGCACGATGGCGCGCGGTGCGGCGAATTCGACACTCACGAAGGAGCTCGCCATGGTTCGCTGGATCATCACGTTCGCACTCGCATTGGTAGCCCAGCTCGCGGTTGCTGCAATCAATCTCAACACCGCCACCAAGGATGAACTTGTCGCAGTGTCGGGCATTGGCCCGGCGCGTGCGCAAGCCATCCTTGATTACCGGTCGCAGCACGGCGGCTTCAAGTCGGTGGACGACCTGAAGGACGTCAAGGGCATCGGCGCTCGCCGCTTCGAAAAACTCAAGGCCGAGTTCACCGTCACCCCTGCCAACGTCAAGCCGGCGCCTCGCGCCGATGCGAAGGCTGCCGCGATCGCGGCGAAGGGCGACGTGCGCCCGCAAAAGCCATAGGCTCCGCGCGTCTTTGCAGGCGAGGGGGTCGCCGGCAAGTGGCCGTAGCGACCCGCTCGGCTACAATCGGCGCGTGAGCTATCGCACGCTTTCCGATACGGTCGGCAACACGCCGCTGGTCAAGCTGCAGCGCCTGCCCGGCACGACGTCCAACGTCATCCTCGCCAAACTCGAAGGCAACAATCCGGCCGGGTCGGTCAAGGACCGCCCCGCGCTGTCGATGATCGTCGAGGCCGAAAAGCGTGGCCGCATCAAGCCGGGTGACACGCTGGTCGAGGCAACGTCGGGCAACACGGGCATTGCGCTCGCGATGGTCGCCGCGATCCGCGGCTATCGGATGGTGCTGGTGATGCCGGAGAGCCAGTCGGCGGAACGGGTGCAGACGATGCGCGCGTACGGCGCCGAGCTCGTGCTGACGCCCAAAGCTGGGGGGATGGAGGCCGCACGTGACATCGCCGAGCGGATGCGTGACGAAGGCAAGGGCACGATCCTCGACCAGTTCGCCAACCCCGACAACCCGCTCGCGCATTATCGGGGCACCGGCCCGGAAATCTGGCGCGACACCGATGGTCGGATCACGCACTTCGTCTCGGCGATGGGCACGACGGGCACGATCATGGGCGTGTCGCAGTTCCTGAAGGAGAAAAACCCCCGGATCGAGATCATCGGCGCGCAGCCCGCCGAGGGCTCGCAGATTCCGGGCATCCGCAAATGGCCACCCGCGTATCTGCCGAGAATCTTCGATGTGCGGCGTGTCGACCGCACCGAGAACGTCTCGCAGGCGGATGCCGAGGACATGGCACGCCGGCTCGCGAGCGACGAGGGCATTTTCGGCGGCGTGAGCTCTGGCGGCGCCTGCGCGGTCGCGTTGCGCGTGGCGCAAACGTTGGAAAACGCGACGATCGTCTTCGTCGTCTGCGACCGGGGCGACCGGTACTTATCGACCGGCGTGTTCCCCGGGTGATCGACAGGCAGCCGCGCGCCGGGCGTGCGCCGCGGTGTCGACAGTTTGCACGTCGCAGCAGCGCGGCCTGGCGTTCGTCCAGTCGGACGCAGCGCGTCGATGACGGCCTCCGGGACGTTCCGCGTCCATGACGCCGGTCCTCGTCTTCGACATCGAAACGGTGCCCGACGTCGCCGGCGTCAGGCGGATTCACGCTATCGGTGACGACGTTGACGACGCCGGGGTGTTGGCCTGGTTTTCCCAGCGCCGTCGCGCGAGCTCCGGCAACGATTTCGCGCCAATCTACCTGCAGCAGGTCGTCGCCATCGGCTGTGCGCTACGCGATAGCGCGGGATTGCGCATCTGGTCGATCGGCGATCCCGGCGATCCCGAGCCTGAGCTGATTCGACGCTTCTTCGATGGCATCGAAAAATACACGCCGCAGCTCGTGTCGTGGAACGGCAGCGGCTTCGATCTGCCCGTGCTCAATCATCGCGCGTTGATTCACGGCATCTGCGCGTCCCGCTACTGGGATTGGGGCGACGAGGATCGCGAATTCCGTTTCAACAACTACCTCGCGCGCTTCCACACGCGCCACCTCGACGTCATGGACGTCGTTGCGCAATACCAGCCACGCGCCAACGCGAGCCTCGATGCGATCGCAAAGCTGTGCGGTTTTCCGGGAAAGCTCGGCATGGACGGCGGCGACGTCGCAGCGGCGATCGCCGCCGGGCGCATCCACGAGGTGCGCAGCTACTGCGAGTGCGACGTTCTGAACACGTATTTGCTCTACCAGCGTTTTCGCCTGATGCGAGGCGAAGTCGATGCCGGCGAATACGCGCGTGAACTGTCGCTGGTGCGCGAGCGCATCAGCGGATACGACGCGCCGCACTGGCGCGCGTTCATCGCGAAATGGACCGGCGATCCGCCGTGCGCGCCTACAACGTGAGCGTGCCGCGGCCGATTTCGATCACGCGTCCGGCGACATGGATCGACTGGTCCGCCAGCACGGTGAGGCCGAGCCGGCACCGGCGGCCGACCGCCTCGCCCTGGTCGATCGCAAGGCGCACGGGCAGTGGAGCCTTGGTCGCGAGCAGATAGCCGCCGAGGTTCGCACATGCCGAGCCGGTGCCCGGGTCCTCGATCACCGCGCCGTGCTTGGTGAAGAAGAAGCGCGCGAGCGCGCGCTCGCCGTCGCGCGCGAACACATACGCCATCGCCCGCACGCCGTTCATCGCGGGCGCGAGCATCTGCGCGGCGACGGGTTGCGTGCGGCGGACGGCATCGAACGACGCGAGCGGCACGATCAGTTGTTCGGTTCCGGTATCGACCCACAACGGAGTGCTCGCGAGATCGTTTGCTTCCAGACCCAGCATCGAAGCAAGTTCTGATTGCGACATCGACGCTGCGCGGTGACGGGGCGGATTGGCGGTCAGCGTCCACACGTCGCCGTCGGCGCGCACCGGAATAACGCCGGCGCGGAGCTCGAGCGTCAATTGGTCACCCGCGCGCGTCAGTTCGCGCACCACGTGCGCCGAACCGAGCGTCGGATGCCCGGCGAACGGCATTT
>JAICVH010000262.1 GCA_025935435.1 Burkholderiales bacterium | reverse complement strand
ACAAGGTGAAAAAGGGTGGCTCGGGCGTCTGGGGACCGGTGCCGATGCCGCCGAACCCGCAAGTCAAGGACGCCGACGTCAAGAAGATGGTCGAGCTGATCCTCGCGCTGAAGAAGTAATCGCGCGCGTCGTCGAACTTTCGATCGCGCCGTCGCGATCGCGTGACGGTAACCACGGCGACGCCGCGATGACGACGTAGCGCCCAGTGTGCTACGCTCGCGAGCGCGTGCAGGAGAGCGCGCCGCAAAGCCGGCGCCGCCGAAGGCGTAATCCCGAAATCGCTCAGGCAAAAGGACTGCACGCAGGCAGGCACGATCTGGAGAGTGGTTGCGCTGCACGAGCGTGACCCACCGAAGGGGCACCGGCCGCGTCCAGCGCGGGCCGCAATCTCTCAGGTAAAAGGACAGACGGGGCGCGCGGATGACCGCGTGGCCCCGTCGTACTTTGTGCCGGAGGAATCGCGCGTGCTCAGCAAAACCCCGCTCAACGCCGTCCATCGCGCAGCAGGCGCGCGCATGGTCGACTTCGGCGGTTGGGACATGCCCGTCCATTACGGCTCGCAGCTCGACGAGCATCATGCGGTGCGTCGAGATGCCGGCATGTTCGACGTCTCGCATATGCGCGTCGTCGACGTGCACGGTGAAGCGGGTGCGCCGCGCGTATTTCTCCGCGCAGCACTCGCCAACAACGTCGACAAGCTGACGATCCCGGGCAAGGCACTCTATTCGTGCATGCTCGCCGATGACGGCGGCGTGCTCGACGACCTGATCGTCTACTTCCTGGGCGAAGACTGGTTCCGGCTCGTCGTCAACGCCGCGACCGCCGACGACGACATCGCATGGCTCGGCGCGCTTGCGGCCCGGCACGGGCATGCGGTGCGCGTCGTGCCGCGCGTGGATCTCGCGATGATCGCCGTGCAAGGCCCCAACGCGCGCGCCAGGGTTTGGCAGGCCGTCGAAGGCAGCGAAGCGGCGACGGCCGCGTTGAAGGCGTTCAATGCGGTGACGCTTCCGAGTCGGTTCGGCGACCTGTTCATCGCGCGGACGGGATATACCGGCGAAGACGGCTTCGAGATCGTGCTGCCGGCCGCTCAGGTCGGGGCGCTCTGGCAGGCGCTTCGCGCACTGGGCGTCACGCCCTGCGGACTCGGCGCGCGCGACACCTTGCGACTCGAAGCGGGAATGAATCTCTACGGCCAGGACATGGATCGCTCGGTCTCACCGCTCGAGTCGGGACTCGGGTGGACGGTCGACCTTGCCGCTCCACGCGACTTCGTCGGCAAGGCGGCGCTGCTCGCGCATCCGGCGATCCGCCAGGTGACCGGTTTGCTGCTGCTCGACGCGGGCGGCGTTTTGCGTGCGCACCAGGCCGTGCACACGACGCAAGGCGACGGTGAGATCACGAGCGGGACGTTCTCGCCGACGCTCAGGCAGTCGATTGCGCTCGCGCGGTTGCCGGCGAGCGTCGTGGCGGGCGAGATCGTTCATGTTCAGGTGCGCGACCGGCAACTCGCGGCGCGCGTCGTCAAGCCGCCGTTCGTGCGCAACGGCAAGGTATTGGTCAACCCGTGATGAAACGAACCGTCGTGCCCATTCACCTTCCTGGGAAATTCCGATGAACGTACCCGCCGACTTGCACTACACCGACAGTCATGAATGGATTCGAAGCGAAAGCGACGGCACGGTAACGATCGGCATCACCGATCACGCGCAGGCGGCGCTCGGCGACCTCGTGTATGTCGAACTGCCCGAGGCCGGCCGCAGCGTCGCCGCAGGTGAGGCATGTGCCGTCGTCGAGTCGGTCAAGGCGGCGAGCGACGTCTATGCACCCCTGGCTGGTGAGATCGTTGCAAGCAACGACGCGCTGTCCGCAGCGCCGGAAGGCGTGAACGAAAACGCGTACGCCGCATGGCTCTTCCGCATGCGGCCAGCCGATGCGACCGCGCTCTCCGCGTTCCTCGACGCTGCGGCGTACACGAAAATCATTGCCGAAGCATGACGAGCGCGATCGCATGAGTCGCGAGGCCGCCGCGTCGCCGACGCTCGCAGCGCTCGAAAATCACGACGCGTTCATCGCGCGTCACGTCGGTCCGCGTCCCGATGCGCAGCAGGCGATGTTGCGCGAGCTGGGTTTTGCATCGGTTGATGCGCTGATGAATGCGATCGTGCCGCCCGCGATCCGGCTTTCGGCGCCGCTCGCGCTGCCGGCGCCGCGGAGCGAAGCGGAAGGGCTCGCAGACCTGCGCCGGCTTGCGACCAAGAATCGCGTGCTGAAGTCGCTGATCGGCCAGGGTTACTACGGGACCGAGACACCTGCGGTCATCCTGCGCAACGTGCTCGAGAATCCGGCGTGGTACACGGCGTACACGCCGTACCAGCCCGAAATCTCGCAGGGCCGCCTGGAAGCGATGCTGAACTTCCAGACGATGGTCTGCGACCTCACCGGCATGGCGATCGCCAATGCGTCGATGCTGGACGAGGCGACGGCCGCCGCCGAGGCGATGACGCTGTGCCAGCGCGTCGGCACGACGAAGCGGTGCCGCTTTTTCGTCGCGGACGACGTGTTCGCGCAGACGCTCGATGTCGTTCGCACGCGCGCCGCGCCGCTTGCGATCGAGATCGTCACCGGACCGGCGAACGAGGCGCCGTCCGCCGATGCGTTCGGCATCCTGCTGCAGTATCCGGGTGCAAACGGTGACGTCCGCGATTTGCGGAGTGTCGTGGATGCCGCGCACGCCAGCGGCGCGCTGGTCGTCGTCGCGAGCGATCTCCTCGCGCTCACGCTCCTTGAGCCCCCGGGCGCGTGGCGCGCCGACGTCGTCGTCGGGTCGTCACAGCGGTTCGGCGTGCCGATGGGTTTCGGCGGCCCGCACGCGGCGTTCATGGCGACGAGCGATTCGTTCAAGCGCGCGTTGCCGGGTCGGCTCGTCGGCGTCACCGTCGATGCGAACGGGATGCCGGCGTATCGGCTTGCGCTGCAAACGCGCGAGCAGCACATCCGGCGCGAGAAGGCGACGTCGAACATCTGCACGGCGCAGGTGCTGCTCGCCGTGATCGCGAGCATGTACGCGGTTTACCACGGCGCCGAAGGCCTGACGACGATCGCCCGGCGCGTGCACCGGCTGACCGCGATCCTCGCGGCCGGATTCGCACGCCTTGGGGTCCGCAGCAAAACGGTCGCTTTCTTCGACACGCTGGTGCTCGACACGGGCGGTGCGACGGCGACGATCAGTGCACGTGCCGTCGCCGCTGGTTTCAACCTTCGGCCGATCGACGACACGTCGGTCGGCATATCGCTCGACGAGACGACGACGCGGGCCGACGTCGTGCGGCTGTGGCGGGTGTTCGCGGAGGGCGAACCGGACGTTGACGTCGACGCGCTCGAAGCAGAGACCGTTGACGCCATTCCGCGAGACCTCGCGCGAACGTCGCCGTTCCTCACGCATCCGGTGTTTCACCGCCATCGCAGCGAAACGCAGATGTTGCGTTACCTGCGACGGCTTGCCGACAAGGACCTCGCGCTCGATCGCACGATGATCCCGCTCGGATCGTGCACGATGAAGCTGAACGCGACATCCGAGATGCTGCCGGTGACGTGGCCCGAATTCGGCGCGCTCCATCCGTTCGCGCCGCGCGATCAGACCGAGGGCTACCGCGAACTCATCGCGGATCTGGAGCGCATGTTGTGCGCGGTCACCGGTTACGACGCGGTGTCGCTGCAGCCGAACGCCGGGTCGCAGGGCGAATACGCGGGTCTTCTGATGATCCACGCGTATCACGCGAGTCGCGGCGAATCACATCGGACGATCTGCCTCATCCCGTCGTCGGCGCACGGAACCAACCCCGCTTCGGCGCAGATGGCGGGCATGCGGGTCGTCGTCGTCGCCTGCGACCGCGACGGGAACGTCGATCTCGCCGACCTCGAAGCCAAGGCCAGCCGTCACCGCGACGAACTCGCGGCGATCATGGTGACGTATCCATCGACCCATGGCGTTTTCGAGCCAGGCATCGTCCACGTTTGCGACATCGTGCACGCGCACGGCGGCCAGGTGTACGTGGATGGCGCAAACCTGAACGCGCTCGTCGGTCTGGCTGCGCCGGGTCGCTTCGGCGCCGATGTATCGCATCTGAACCTGCACAAGACGTTTTGCATCCCGCACGGCGGCGGGGGCCCCGGTGTCGGCCCTGTCGCATGCAAGACGCATCTCGCGCCGTTTCTGCCCGGACACCGTCATCTCACCGGACCTCGGACGAGCATCGGTGCGGTGACGGCTGCGCCGTACGGGTCTGCGTCGATCCTGCCGATCTCCTGGATGTACATCACGCTGATGGGCGCGAGCGGTTTGCGTGCAGCGACCGAGACGGCGATCCTCGCGGCGAATTACATTGCCAAGCGGCTCGCGCCGCATTACCCGGTGCTCTACAGCGGCCCCGACGGCCTGGTCGCGCATGAATGCATTCTGGATCTGCGGCCGCTGAAGGCGCTCGCCGGGATCGAAGTGGAGGACGTCGCGAAGCGCCTGATCGATTACGGTTTTCATGCGCCGACGATGAGTTTCCCGGTCGCCGGCACGCTGATGGTCGAGCCGACCGAGAGCGAATCGAAAGGCGAAATCGACCGGTT
>JAICVH010000138.1 GCA_025935435.1 Burkholderiales bacterium | reverse complement strand
TCGACCGGAAGGACGACCTGCAGCTTGCGCGCGATCGCACCGCTCGCCGTGTACAGGACCGCGCCGTGCGCCGCGGCGCCGACGACGATCACCGTCTTGACGTTATGGCCTTTCAGGAACGACTCGAGCTCGGTACCGACGAACTTGTCGACGCCGGCGAGCGTGACCGGCTCGTTCGAAAGCGGGGCGAGGTCCTTGGGCAGGTCCTCGGGCTTGCCGCCGCCACCGAGCGTGAACGCGACCGGCACGCCCGCATCCCGCGCCGCGGCGAGCAGCTTCTTCACCTTCGGAATCGATGCGACGCAACGCGGCCGGCGTTCCTCGTTGCACGTCTGGCGGTTGAAGTCGAGCATCAGGAGCGCCGTCGTCTTGCGATCGAGCGTCGGCTGCTTCAATGGAGGCGGCGGCGGCACTTTCACCGATGACCATTCGTCGATGATCGTTTCGGCGTGAAGGGACATGGAAACCGCGGCTGCGATTGCTGCGGCGGCAAGACGTGTCGATTTCATCATGGCTCCCGGGTTGACCTTCAATTCCACAATTCGACGCGCTCGCCACGCGCGCGCATGTCGTCGGCGCGTCCCTGCAGGTAGCGCTGGAACGACGGCTCGCGTCGATAGCCGCCGTCGGCGACATACGCGAAGGCCGCGGCGAAATGAAACGGCCGCAGGTAGGCGCCGATGCGGAACACCTCGCCGCCCGATGCATCGAAGAACACGACGGTCGGCGTATAGGCGACATGCAGTTCACGCGCCCACTGCGCCGCCGTCGTCTGCCGCCCATCGGGTGTGGTGAGCGGCGTTGCGGTGCCCAGTGCGAAGCGCGCGACGTCGAAGCGCCTGACCTCCTTCATCACGGCGTCGCGCCGGAACGCTTCGCCGTGCAGTTCGTCGCAGCCAACGCAGTCGACCGTTTCGAAAATCACCGCGAGGGGCCTGCCGCCGTCGGCCCGGCGCAGATCGTGCGGCGGCTTGATGAAGAACGGCTCATCGTGCAGCGTCGGACTTGCGGCGTCGCGTACGTGCGCTTGCAGGTAATCGCCCAGCGCTTGCGAGCGCTCGAACCTTCCTGCCGCGTAGTCGAGCACCGCATCGAACTGATGGGGTGGGTAATACCCGTCCAGACGGGCGATCGTCTTGCCGGTCTCGTCGAGGATCAGCATCGTCGGCGTGAACTGCACGCCGAGTTCACGCGCCAGCGCCTTTTCGGTCATCGTGCGCCCGTCGATCCATTTGACGTCGCGATCGCCCCAGATGTTGAGCGCGATGGCGACGAAGTGGCGCTGCGTCTTTTCGACGATCGGGCGCTGCGAAAAATTGACCGTCATCAGCTTCGTGCAATACGGACAACCGTCCTGCCCGAAGTAGACGAGGAGCCGCTTGCCATCCCGCGCAGCGTCTGCGACGTCCTCGCGAAAATCGAGGAATGTCGTCGCGAACCACCGCGGGATGTCGATCGCGTACGGAGACGCGATCTGGGCGACCGCCGTCGAAACGGCGAACCACGCGACGACCAGCGCGAGCCACCTGCGATTCATCACGAAACCTTGTACTCTTCCCCAGGCATTCGACGAACGCCTGCGTTGCGCGCCCGATCCGGCCGCGGCGCCGGTTTCGCTAATCTACCGCACCTCGATCCGCTGGCGATGCCACGATGACCGGCTCGCACTACACCGGCACCGACAACCTCGAAGCAATGAAGGAAGCGGTCAACTACAACCGCTTCCTGGCTGCGCTCGTCGCGGGCGAAGCGCGCCCTGGCGAACGGCTGCTCGATTTCGGGGCAGGCGTCGGCACCTTCGCGCACGCCCTCGCGGCGCAGGGTCATCGCGTCGAATGCGTCGAACCCGATGCCGGGCAGCGGCACAGCATCGAGGAGCAGGGGCTGCGTGCGCATCCGTCGCTCGACGCGATCGACGACGCGAGCGTGGACCTCGCGTATACGCTGAACGTGCTCGAGCACATCGAGGACGATCGCGCGGCGATCCACGCACTGGCAGACAAGCTTCGCATCGGCGGTCGCCTCGTCGTCTACGTGCCGGCGTTCCAGGCGCTCTACACGAGCATGGACCGCAAGGTCGGCCACCTGCGACGCTACCGGCGGAACGATCTTCGCGCCAAAGTCGCGGCCGCCGGGTTGAAGGTGCTCCGCGCGGAGTACGTCGATTCGCTGGGGTTCTTCGCGACGCTCGCGTATCGACTGGTCGGCTCGGATACGGGCGAGATCGATCGCAGCGCACTTCGCGCGTACGATCGTTATGCGTTTCCGGTGAGCCGCGCCGCGGACGTCGTGCTTCGTTACGTGCTCGGCAAGAACGCGCTGGTCGTAGCGCGTCGCGATGCGTGAAGGATCGCGCTAGGGTTTGCTGGTTGCGCGCGCCTGCGCGAGCGCGAGGCACCCGCGCGACAGCGCGAACGCGAACGCTGTCCAATACCAGTGCGCTATGAACATCGAGAGCAGCACGGCCAGGTCGAACGTCATCATCGCGATCGGCGGTGCGACGACCGGTCGCAGCGTGCGCGAAACCGGCGCGCCCGGAATCATCCACACGACGACAGCGAGCATCCACCACGCGTAGGCCGCAACGCCATACGCGAGCCAGCTCACCTGCTCCACCATTCCGACGTACAGCGCGACGGCCAGAACGCCGTTGCGTACGATCCAATCAGTCCTGCGGTCCATTCGGTGCTCCGTTGCCGGTCGGGAATTTAGCATCCTCGACCGCAACCGCCTTCGATTCCCGACGAGCGGGCCGTCGGGCGATCATGTCGATTTCCACGCGAGCGCCGCGCGCGAGCCCGCTGACGCCGATGCACGTGCGCGCCGGCAGCCGTCCCGGCTCGAAATAGCTCGCGTACACGGCGTTCATCGTCGCATAGTCGGCGTCGAAATAGCGAAGAAACACGCGCGCCGAGACGACGTCCGCGAACTGCAGCCCGCATCCCTGAAGGACGGCGGCGAGATTCTTCATCACCTGGTGCGTCTGCGCCTCGATCGTCTCCGGATACGGCGACGTGTTCGAGGTGCCCGTGAACGGCATCTGCCCGGTCAGGAACACCCACCCATCGGCCTCGACGGCATGCGAAAACGGCGCGACCGGGTCGGGCGCGCCGCCGATCATGTGGAACAACGGGACGGCGCTCACCGCCGCTCGTCGGCGCGCCGCCGGCCGCGAACCGGGATCGGCGCCGCACGCCGGAGCACATCCTCGGACAACCACATTGCCGATCGCCTGGCGCGGGCACACACGGTCGGCAGCGGCATCTGCTGGTAATCGTCGTTGAACACCTCGAAGCTGTAGTCGCCGCCGTAGCCGAGGCGATCGAGGCGCTGGACGAGATCGCCGAGTGCGGCGCTGTGCACGCCCTCACCGGGAAACACGCGGAAGTGTCGCGCGGTCGTCACCCGCTCCTCGATCGTGCGCACCTCCTGCCACATGAAATCGGCGAGCTGCACCAGGTAGATCTTGCCCGGGTCGAGCAGGTCGAGGTCCTCGATCAGCGTCTGTGTGGCGAGGATGTGATACGAGTCGATGCCGATGCCGAGGTTGGGCGCGTTGGCGCGGCTCACGACGTCCCATGCGGTCGTGAATTCGTTGATCGTGCGCCCCCACGACAGTCCCTCGTAGGCGACGCGAATGCCGAGCGGCAGCGCGAGCATCGCGAGCTTGCGCAGATCCCGCGCGAGCACGTCGCGATCGTCGCTCGCATGCGTCGACGTGGACGAACACACGAGCAGCACCTTCGACCCGAGCGCGTTGCACATCTCGAGCATCGACTTCGCGACGTCGATCTTGTACTCGTGAAGGTGACCCGACAATCCCTCGAAATCGCGAAGGACCTGGAAGCCCGTGACACGAAGCCCGCTGCCGCGTACCGCGCGTACGGCATCGTCGAGCCCGTTGGCATGTCCGACGACGTCGCGCGCCGAAAGCATGATCTGCGCAAAGCCGGCGTCCCGCACGGCCGCGAGCTTCGCGGGCAATGCGCCGGCGAGCGAAATCGTGTCCATGCCGAAATCGGCGATGTTCGGCAGCGCCGCGTTCACGGCGACGCGTTCGCCGCGGCTATCGGCGTTCATCGTGCACGAGCTCGAACATCACGCCGCCGAGATAACTTTGGGTCAAGGCACCCCGCGCCTCGGAGTGCACGCCCTTCGACTCGACAAAGCCGACGCCGCGCTCGCGCAGCGCCGCGACGCTTCGCAGCACGTCGGGCGTGCCGAGGCCGACCCGCTGCAGCATCTCCTCGTGGTCGAGGTCGAACGTGTCCGGATTGGGCTCGACCAGCTGCAGGAAGAATTTCCGGCACGCGCTTTCGAGGATGCGGCCCTTCGGCAATACGCCGTAGCGCTGCTCCTCGGGCAGCACGCGGAAACCAAACATCTCCTGATAGAACGCCGTCCAGTCGGCCATGCGACCGCTTCCGATGTACTGGACGATGCCGAACCAGTGCAGGCCGGTCAGCGCCGGTGGGTGCGGGTCGACGCCGGGGTTCAGCGTGAAGTCGACGTCGTAGATCGAGAAGTTGCGATATCGATCGACGAAATAGATGCGCGTCGCGCCGACGCCGTGAATTGCGGGAATGTTGAGCTCCATCGCGTCGACGTGCGACGGTGCCGACCAGGCACCCCGCTCGACGGCATAGCGACAGGCAGCCCCGGCGTCACGCACACGCAGCGCAACCGCCGAGATGACGGGCGTTTCACCCGGCTGCGCGCGCCGGACGCTGTCCTGGTGGGCGTTGACGACGATGTTCATCTCGCCCTGCCGGTACAGCAGCACTTCGCGCGATCGATGCCGGGCGATCGGCCGGAAGCCCATCGTTTCGAGCACCTGCCCGAGCGATTGCGGGCGGCTCGTCGCATATTCGACGAACTCGATGCCGTCCATTTCGAGCGGGTTTGCCGTGTCGGGCGGGAGTTCGCGGTCGGTGAGCTGGGTCATTGCAGTCCGTGAAGTGAAACGCTCAGGCGAGCGGCACGGTCAGGCGTTCGATCATCCCGCGCGTATCGGGCCGCACGCCGCGCCACCAGAGGAAGCCTTCGGCGGCCTGCTCGACGAGCATGCCGACGCCATCGGCGAGACGCACCGCACCGCTCGCACGCGCGAGCGCGAGAAACGGCGTCAGGCCTTTACCGTACACCATTTCGTACGCAAGGCTCTCGGCGCCAAAACAGCTGCCCGGCACCGCGGGCGCCTCGCCGGTCAGACTGGCCGACGTGGCGTTGATGATGACGTCGAACGCGGTGTCCGCGAATTCGCCAAGACCTCCGGCCGCGAACGCGCCGACGCCTGCGAAGTGGTGGCGCAGCGCGAGCGCGTTGGCCGCCGTGCGGTTCGCGACCGCGAGCAGCCGCGGCTCTTCGGCCAACAGCGGCAGCAGCACCCCGCGGGCGGCGCCGCCAGCGCCAAGCAGCAACACCCGATGGCCGCGGATGGGGTAGCCGAGGTTGCGCTGGATGTCGTTCACCAGTCCGACGCCGTCGAAGTTCTCGGCGGCGATCGAGCCGTCGTCGAACTTGAGCGCGTTGCTCGCCCCCGACAGCCGCGCGCGTTCGGACGCTTCATTCGCCAGCGAAAATGCTTCGAGCTTGAACGGTGCCGTCACGTTCATGCCTTTGCCGCCGTCCGCTCGGAAGGCGTTCACGGCCTCGACAAATCCGTCGAGCGGCGCCTCGACGATGCCGTAGCTCAGGTCCTGCGCGGTCTGGCGTGCGAACTCGGTGTGGATCTGCGGCGACTTGCTGTGCTTCACCGGATGCCCGATGACGGCGTAACGGTCGGTCATGATCGCTTCGGGGTGGATATCAGGCGGTCGCGACAGTTGAGCCACGTCGCGCCGCTTCGCCGATCGCTTCGACGATCTGCAGGTTTCGCAAGCCGTCGCGCGCCGACACGCGTGGCGTTACGCGGCCACGGATGACGTCGCAGAAATGCGCAAGCTGGCGCGCGAGCGGATCGACGACCTCGAGCGACGCCCTGGCTTTGACGAACGGTTCGTGCCACGAGCGATGGCCGGCGTCGGCGTAGCGTTCGATACGCATCGTCGGTACCGCGAGTGACCCGAGCGTGCCTGCGATCAGGTAACAATCGTCCTCATCGGTGTGTGCCCTGCGATAGGCAGCGTCCTCGCCCGCCGTATGTTCCCAGCTGCGGTCGGATACCGCCGTGTCCGACAGCATGAAGGTGCCGAGAGCACCGTTCGCGAAGCTGAGCGCGATCGCCGCCGTGTCTTCGACGGCGAAACCGCGGGTGGCATTGGACGCAAACGCCTGCACCGCCACGATGTCGCCGCACAGTGCACGCAGGTTGTCGATCTCGTGGATCATGTTGATCAGGACCGGCCCGCCGCCCGGCTCGCGCCGCCAGCGTTCGTCGAAGTAACCGTCGGCGTCCGGCTTGTAGAACAGTGCCGTTCCGACGACGGCAACCAGACGGCCAAGTGTACCCGCCGCGATGATGTCGATGGCTTTCGCGATGATCGCACCGTGGCGCCGATGGTGCCCTACGAGTACGGGGACGCCCGCCGCTTCGGCCGCATCGCAAAGCCTGCGCGCGGCGTCGTGGGTGTGGGCTATCGGCTTTTCGACGAGCACCGGCACGAGTGCGTGGTTGCATTCTAGCGCCTG
>JAICVH010000257.1 GCA_025935435.1 Burkholderiales bacterium | reverse complement strand
GTGACGACCTTGTCAGGGATCAGGTATCCGGGATCAGGCATCAGAAAGAGCAGCGGCAAAGCCGCGTGACAGACTGCTTTCGCGACACTTCAATCGATACCTGATGCCCGATACCTGATCCCTGACCATGACCTATCTCGCCAAACCGAAGCTTCACCACCCGGGCCTGCCGAAGAATGCGCTCGGCTACACGCGGCGCGATTACGAAGGCGCGATTTCGACGCTGTGCGCCGGCTGCGGCCACGACTCGATTTCCGCCGCGATCATCCAGGCGTTCTTCGAACTGGACATCCCGCCGCATCGCGTCGCGAAACTGTCGGGCATCGGCTGCTCGTCGAAGACACCGACGTACTTCCTCGGCAACTCGCATGGTTTCAACAGCGTGCATGGACGCATGCCGTCTGTCTTGACCGGAGCTGCGCTCGCCAACCGCGACCTCATCTATCTCGGCGTTTCAGGTGACGGCGATTCGGCGTCCATCGGGCTCGGACAGTTCGCGCACGTACTGCGCCGCGGCGTCGACATGGTGTACGTCGTCGAGAACAACGGCGTGTACGGCCTGACCAAGGGTCAGTTCTCGGCCACCGCCGACAAGGGCAGCAAGAGCAAGCGGGGTGCGATCAACAGCGACGAGCCGATCGACCTCGTGCTGCTCGCGCTCGCGCTGGGCGCCACGTTCGTTGCACGCGGTTTCTCCGGCGACAAGGCGCAGCTGGTGCCGCTGATCAAGGCTGCAGTCGCGCATCGCGGCGCTGCATTCATCGATGTCGTGAGTCCGTGCGTCGCGTTCAACAACCACCCGGGCTCGACGAAAAGCTACGACTACGTGCGCGAGCACAACGACGCGGTGAATCGGCTCGATTTCATGCCCGAGCGCGCGCCGATCACCACCGACTACCCGGAGGGCAGCGTGCGTGAGGTCATGCTGCACGATGGCGGTACGGTTCGTCTGCACAAGCTCGATCCCAGCTACGATCCGTCGGACAAGGTCGCGGCGATGGCATACCTCGAGGCGCGGCGCGCACGCGGCGAAGTGGTCACGGGATTGCTGTACGTCGATGCCGACGCCGCGGACATGCATGCATCGCTTCGTACGGTCGACGCACCGTTGAATGCTCTCGGCGACACCGAGCTCGTGCCCGGCAACGCGGCGCTTGCCAGCGTCAACGCTTCATTGCGCTGATCAAACTTTCCGCGCGGCTCACGCGTCGGAGTGCGCGCGCGGCAACGTGATTGTGAACGTCGAACCGGACGCGGGCCGGCTTTCGACGTGAATGCTGCCGCCGTGGAGTTCGACAATCTTGCGCGAAATCGCTAGGCCAAGGCCGGTGCCTTCGATTTTCTTGGCAGCCGCACCGACCTGCCGGAATTCCTCGAACACCCTTGCCTGGTCTTCTGGTGCAATCCCGACGCCGGTATCGGTGACGTCAATCTGCACGAGGTGATCGCTTAGGCGCGCGCGCACATCGATGCGACCGCCATCCGGCGTGAACTTCAGCGCGTTCGACAGGAGATTCAACAATACCTGCTTTACCTTGCGCTCGTCGGCGCGAATCGTCCCGAGCCGTTCATCGAGGTCGTGGCGAAGCGCGATCGCATGCCGCTGCGCGCGCTCGCGCACGAGGATCAGCGTGTTTTCGATTGCGGCGCGCAGATCGAAATCGGTGCGCTCGAGCTCCATGCGGCCAGCTTCGATTTTCGACAGGTCCAGGATGTCGTTGATCAATGAAAGAAGGTGCCGTCCCGATTCAAGGATGTCGGCAAGGTATTCGGCCTGCTTGTCGTTGACATCGCCGAACATCCGCTCGGCCAGAACCTCCGAAAACCCGATGATCGCGTTGAGTGGCGTGCGAAGCTCATGCGACATGTTGGCGAGGAACTCGCTTTTGTGCCGGCTCGCCACCTCGAGTTGCCGGCTCTTGGCGTCGATTTCCCGGAACAGCTGCGCGTTCTGGATCGCGAGCGCCGACTGGGTGGCAAACGTCCGCACCAGGTCGATGACCTGACGGGCAAATGCGCCCGGTGTCTTCCGGTGCACCGCCAGTGCGCCGAGCAGGCGATCCTCTCGCACCAGCGGCACCGCGAGCACCGAGCGGTAGCCGCACTGCACGAGAAGTTCGCGCACCCGCGGCGGATAGCTGGCTTCGTCGGCAATGCTTGGAATCTCCACCGCCTCACCGCTCACCGCGAGGCGTCCGAGCGCGCCTTCGCCTTTGCGGATTGGCGCGCCGCGCAGCACGGCGGTCAACGCGTCGGGCAGGCGATCGGTGGCGCGCACGGAAAACTCCTCGCGCACTTCATCGAATTCCCAGATCGATCCGCCATCCATGCCGGCGAGTTCCGTCGCGCGTGAGACGATCGTCGCGAGCACGGTTTCGAGATCGAGCGTCGAACTCACGGCCTGCCCGACTTCGCCAAGCGCCTTGAGCTCACCGATCGATCGCGTCAATTCGCGCGTCCGCGCCTGCAGTTCGGTGAACAGCCGCACGTTCTGGATGGCGATGACGGCCTGATCGGCGAACGTTTGCAGAAGGGAAATCTGCTGACGAGGAAACTCGCCCGGTTCACGCCGACCCACACCGATCGCGCCGATCGTCTTTCCATCGTGGAGCAGCGGAACCGCGAGCGCACTTCGAAAACCCGTGCGGGCTGCTATCTCCGCGATGCGGTACTCCGGGTCTTCGAGCACGTCGGGGATCATGACCACGCTGCCGGTTAACACCGCGCGCGTTGTCGCCGTATCGCGGCTCGGCGGCCGTGGAAACGACTTGCGCCACGCATCGGCGTCTTCTTCGTTGAGATTGGCGCCCGCCGCAAGATGAATCAGCTCGCCGTCGTAGGTGAAGACGAGGGCCGAGCTCGCGCGACACAGACGCAGTTCCGCCGCGGCGATCGTATCGAAGATCGGTCGCACATCCGTCGGCGAACCCGCGATCACGCGCAGGATGTCGCTGGTCGCCGTTTGCTGCTCGAGCGTTTCCTTCGTCTCGTTGAAAAGGCGCACGTTCTCGATCGCGATGGCGGCCTGATCGGCGAATGCTTTCAGCAGCGCGATTTGTGAATCAGCGAAAAGCCCCGGCGTGCCTCGACCGACGAAGATCGTGCCGATGACCCGTCCGGCGCCGACGATCGGCACGCCGAGGCCCGCGCGGAAATGCGCCGCGCGCGCAAAGTCCTTGATCGGATAGACGGGATCGGCGATCACGTCGGCGATATGCACGACGTCGCCGCCCCGCGTCACGCGCGCCGTCACCGTTTCGGCGTTGACGTCCATCGGATAGAGCGCGCGCACGATGTTGACCGCCTCGGCAGTGATTCCCTCGATCGCTGCCAGCTCGATCGCCGCACCCTCGACGCGCGAAACGACCGCCACTTCCGCCTTGCAGAGCTTGCCGGCGCGGCGCGCGAGCAGGTCGAACACGGGCTGCACGTCGGTTGGCGAGCGGCTCATCACGCGGAGGATCTCGCTCATCGCCGTCTGCTGCTCGAGCGCTTCCTCCGCCCGGTCGCGCGCGCGACGCAGTTCGATTTCGCCGAGCTTGCGCGACGTGATGTCGCTGAGCGCTCCGACGACTTTCGTGACCCTCCCGCGCGCGTCACGCACTCCCACGCCGCGATCGAGGATCCATCGATAGCCGCCGTTCCCGTCGTGAATTCGGTATTCGTGCTCGAGGCTCGGTGCGCGCCCCTTGAAATGCGCGACGATGGCGGCTCGATATCCGGCGTAGTCGTCGGCGTGGATGCGTGCATTCCAGGCGTCGGGCGTCAGCGCGTCCCCGCCAAGTGCGAAGAACTGTTTCGCCTGCACGGTGAGAAGCAGCCGGCCGGCGGCGAGGTCCCACTCGTAGATGCCCTCGAGGGCCGCGGCCGTGGCGAGTGCATAGCGTTCCTCGACCTCGTGCAGGCGGCCCTCCACCTCGGCGAGGCGTGCACGCAACGCGGCGATCTCGCTTCCGTGAAGCGATTCGTCGCCGGCGTCGTCCGGGGTCATCGCTTGTGTTCGTTGAATGGCATGCCAGAACCCCCGCAGGCTCGGCCGTTCGCGTGAAACATCCGGGCTAGAATACTTGAATGCGCCGCACGGCACTCGTCATTCTCGGTTCCGCCGCTGCACTCGTCGTTGTGATGCTGGTCGGGGTCGCGATCGTCGTCGCGACGATCGATCCCAACCGGTTCGTCGCACCGCTCGCGGCGCGCATCAAGAGCGAGACGGGTCGCACGCTGAAAGTGCAGGGACCGATCGACTTGAAGGTGTCGCTCACGCCGAGCGTCGTGTTGCCGCAGGTTGCGTTCGAGAACGCGCCGTGGTCGAAGACACCGGACCTGCTGACGGCGAAGCGCGTCGAGGCGCAGATCGCCTTGATGCCGCTCTTTTCGCGCCGCTTCGAGGTGCTCGAGTTCCGGCTGATCGAGCCGGTCATTACGCTGGAAACCGACGCCACCGGCAAGGGCAATTGGGAATTTGCTCCGGCAGCGTCTTCCGCACCCGGTGGACAGACGCCGTCGGCTGCAGCGATGGCGCTCGGCATCGGCAACCTCGAGATCCGCCAGGGTACGCTCACGTATCGCAACGGCATGAGCGGCAAAACGACGCACGCGGTCATCGAGCGATTCACACTGCGCGCCCGGGACATGAAGTCGCCGGTCGCCGTCGATTTCCTCGGCAGCATCGACGACGTGCCCGTTGCGCTCGCCGGCGACCTCGG
>JAICVH010000311.1 GCA_025935435.1 Burkholderiales bacterium | reverse complement strand
TGACCGACGTCGCCGGTTTCTGTCTCGAGCGTATCGCATGCCAGTTGCGACCGAGCGTGCAGCCCGCGACTGCGCCAAACTCACGAACGGCGGAGGGTGCGCGCGAAGACTACCTGTTGCGGCCGTAACGCTGAAACTCTGGCGGAAGAAGGTTTCATGAGACTCGAAAACAAGATTGCGATCGTCACCGGTGCGGCATCCGGCTTTGGCGCCGGCATCGCACGCCGCTTCGCCGCGGAAGGCGCGCGCGTCGTCGTCAACGACCTGAACGAGGCCGGTGCCGCCGCGATGGCGGCCGAAATCAACGCGTCGGGCGGTCGCGCCGCCGCGTGTGCCGGCGACGTGGCGCGGGATGCCGATGTCGCGCGGGTCGTTCGCTTCGCGCTCGAGGAATTCGGCGGACTCCACATCGTCGTCAACAATGCCGGGACGACGCATCGCAACCAACCGATGCTTGACGTGGCGGAAGCGATGTTCGACCGCATCTATCAGGTGAACGTGAAGAGTCTCTATCTGACGGCCAAACACGCCGTGCCGCACTTCCGCGCGCAACACGGCGGCGTATTCATCACGATCGCATCGACGGCGGGCGTGCGCCCGCGACCGGGACTCACGTGGTACAACGGCAGCAAGGGCGCGGCGATCGTGACGTCGCGCTCGATGGCGGCCGAACTCGCGCCCGACAACATTCGCGTGAACATCATCAACCCCGTCGCCGGCGAAACGGCGATGCTGGCCGATTTCATGGGCGAAGACACGCCCGAAAGGCGCGCGCAGTTCATTGCATCAATTCCGCTCGGACGCCTGTCGCAGCCCACGGACATCGCCGCGGCCGCCGTATTCTTAGCGTCCGACGATGCCGCGTTCGTGACGGGGGCATGTCTGGAAGTCGACGGCGGCCGCTGCGTCTGACCGGCCTCTTGGAGCCGCCGGTCCGGGGCGTCGGACCGTGAAACCGCGCTCGAGCGGAATGACGCTGCTCCTGGGCGCGCTGATCGCGGTGTCACCGTTGGCGATGGACATCTATCTTGCGTCGATGCCGTCGATGACACAGGCGCTCGCCGCCACGCCCGAGCAGGTGCAGTTGACGCTGTCGGTGTACATGTACGGCTGGGGCATTGCGCAGCTTGCTGCAGGGCCGCTGTCCGACCGCATCGGACGTCGGCCCGCGCTGCTCGGCGGGCTCGCGGTATTCGTGTTCGCCTCGATCGCGTGCGCACTGTCGCGCAACGTCTTCGTCTTGATCGGCGCGCGGCTCGTGCAGGCGGCGTCGCTTGCATCGATTGCCGTCGTCCCGCGCGCCGTCGTACGGGACCTCTACAGCGGCGACCAGGCGGCGCATGTGCTCGCCCTGATGGGCCTCGTGCTCGGCATTGCGCCCGTTGTCGCCCCGATCATCGGCAGTCACGTGCACGTTCTCTTCGGATGGCAGGCGAACTTCCTGCTCGTCGCGCTTTACGGCGCGCTGCTGTGGTGGTTCGTGCGGGCGATGCTGCCCGAAACGCTCGTGCAACCGGATGCGCGCGCGACGCGACCCTCGGTCATCGTCGCGAATTACCGGCAACTGATCCGTTCTCGTGTGTTTACCGGTTACGTGCTCGTGGCGGCATTCGGTTTCAGCGGCCTGTTTGCATTCCTGGCCGGCAGTTCGTTCGTGTTCGTGTCGGTGCTCGGCGAAAGCGAGCGTGGGTTCGGCTGGCTCTTCGGCACCGTCATGCTCGGCAACATCACCGGGTCGATGATCGGCAGCCGGCTCGTGCGGCGCGTCGGCATCGAGCGCATGGTGCGCGCAGGGACGCTGCTAATGGTGATCGCTGGCATCGCGCTCGGCGTACTCGCCCTGTTGAATGTGCACCATCCGGTCGCAATCGTTGTCCCGATGTTCGCGTACATGGTCGCGTTCATGCTGACGATGCCGCCCGCGACCGCCGGCGCGTTGACGCCGTTCCCGCAGATCGCTGGCAGCGCGTCGTCGCTGATGTCGTTCGGGCAATTCCTCGTCGCATCGACCGCCGCGCTGCTCGTTGGACTGACATTCGACGGCACGTCGCGGCCCATGGCGTTCGCGATCGCGGTCGCGTCAGTCGGTGCCTTCCTGAGCTTTCGAATTCTCTCCCCAGGCAAGCAGCGACGAGCCGCTAACCAATGACGCCGCGCGCACGCAGTGCGTCGATCGCCGCCGCGTCGTATCCGAGGTCGAGCAACACGTCGTCCGTATGCTCGCCAAGCGCCGGGCCACCGCCGTCGAATCCTCCCGGTGTCTCCGACAGTTTCGGCACGACCCCGGGTACCTTGAGGCGGCTGCCATCCGCGATCTCGATTTCGCGAATCATTTCGCGCGCTTTGTATTGCGCATCGTCGACGATGTCGCGGATCGTGTAGATCTTCGACACCGGTACGTCGGCGGCCTCGAGTGCGTGCACGACATCGTCGGGCGAGCGCGCGCGCGTCCATCGCTCGATCTCGTCGTCGAGCCATTGCTGGCGAGCGGCGCGCCCGTCGTTGTGCGCAAGCGATGGATCGTTCTCGAGATCGGCGCGGCCCATCGCCGCACACAGGCGGCGAAAGATGGAATCGCCGTTCGCGGCAATGAGCACGAAGCTGCCGTCCGCACAACGGTATGCGGACGTCGGTGCGATTCCCGGAAGAATCGAGCCGGTACGCTCGCGGACGACGTCGAAGCGATCGAATTCCGGAAGCATCGACTCCATGACGGAAAAGACGGCTTCGTAAAGTGCGACGTCGACGACCTGACCGCGGCCGGTCGTGCGACGCGCTTCGAGCGCACACAGCGCGCCGATGACGCCGTAGAGTGCCGACAGCGTATCGCCGATCGACACGCCGACGCGCGACGGCGGCCGGTCCGGTGTACCGGTCACGTAGCGCATGCCGCCGACCGCCTCGCCGATCACACCGAAACCGGGTCGTTCGCGGTAAGGCCCGGATTGTCCGTAGCCCGAGATGCGCACCATGACAAGTCCGGGATTGTCGGCGGCGAGCGAAGCGTACGAGAGATTCCATCCCTCGAGCGTGCCCGGGCGGAAATTCTCGACGACGATATCGGCGCGCAACGCGAGCGCGCGGGCGATCGCCTGGCCTTCCTCGGTGCGCAGGTCGACTGCGGCTGAACGCTTGCCACGCGACTGTACGTGCCACCACAGCGACGTACCACGTTCGACGTGCCGCCACTTGCGTAGCGGGTCGCCGAATTTGGGCGGCTCGAGCTTGACGACGTCCGCGCCGAATTCCGCGAGCAGCTTTGCGCAGAACGGCCCTGCGATCAGCGCGCCCAGTTCGAGCACGCGAATGCCCGCGAGCGGCCGCGGCGGCGACGTCACGTGCCGGTGATCAGCCGTTCGATCGACGAGACGATGGGCGTGGCGGGTTCGATGCCGAGGCGCTTCACGAGCGCCTTGGCGAAATCGGGGAGGAGGTCGTGCAGGTCGCGGACGTTGGCGGTCTTCTGCAATCGCATCATCAACCCGTAACCGCGAAAGCCGAGATGCGCATTGATCGCGTCGCTCATCAGTTGCTGCGCCTGCATGTAACGCTCGACCTCGTCCTCGGACCGCTGCACCGGCGCCGCTGAGGCGTCGCCCTGCGCAACCGACGGTGCCGAGAAGCGCTTGGCGATGAGACCGCCGCGCTCGAGCGCCGTCATCGCACGCTCGTCGAGCTTCAGTGCGCGCGCCTTCACGAGCACTTCGCCGACCGTGCGGTTGCCGTCGATCAGGATGAGGAGTCCGCGCAGCGTGATCGGCAGGTTGAGCTTGCGCTCCTTGAGTTCCTGCAGCCCGAGGTCGGTCTTCGCATAGATTTCCGAAGGATCCATCGCTCCGAGCTCGTCGTGCGTCAACGTCGTCATGCGTGCGAACCGAGCAATTATAGTGCCACGCGCGCCATGACCGCAGGAGCACCTGCGTCGCGTGCCGCGCCCTGCCTTGCGCGTGGTCGCGGCGGGCACGGTGACGCATCGCGGCACTTTGGAGCAGCATCGTGCACGGCGTGCGAGAATCCGCCGCCCGTATCGGAGCGTTCCCGAATGTTCGTTTCG
>JAICVH010000463.1 GCA_025935435.1 Burkholderiales bacterium | reverse complement strand
CGACGATCGTCCTGATCGCGCGTGCGCGTCGCGGCGCGTGGTCGCTTCGCACGCGTGGATCTCGAGCGCGCGAAAATCGATTTCACGCTGGATGAAGAGGCCGTGGGCGCCGAATCACATCCGGTCGCGCCGCGCCGCCCTGCTATCGCCGAGCCGCTCGCGCGCGGAGATCGCGCGCCTGCTGCAAAACCGCTCCGGCCCGGCGGTCGCACCGGGGCCGCGGAGTCCACGCGCGCGAAGCGACCACGCGCCGCGACGCGCACGCGCGATCAGGACGATCGTCGGGGAGGTCGCGCCCGCAAGTTGCGTCGCGCGTGAGACCTGCGGCGCCGAACAGATCCGTTCGCGCGCCGCAGAAGGTCGCGGCCCGGCGTTTCAGCGATTCGGTTGCGGCGTCATCCGGAGGTACGGACGCAGTGCCGTGTACCCCTTCGGAAACTTCTGCTTCAGCACTTCGGGGTCCTGCAGCGACGGTACGATGACGACGTCGTCGCCCTGCTTCCAGTTGCCAGGCGTCGCAACGCTGTGATATTCGGTGAGCTGCAGCGAATCGATGACCCGCAGGATCTCGTCGAAGTTGCGGCCGGTCGACGCCGGATAGGTGATCATCAGCCGGATCTTCTTCGCCGGATCGATGACGAACAGCGACCGGACCGTCTGCGTCGCGTTCGCGTTCGGATGGATCATGTCGTAGAGCATCGATACCCTCCGGTCCGGATCGGCAATGATCGGGAAATTCACGCGGGTCTTCTGCGTGTCGTTGATGTCTTCGATCCAGCGCTTGTGCGAGTCCACCGGATCCACCGACAGCGCGATCACCTTGACATTGCGTTTCGCGAAATCGTCCTTGAGCTTCGCCGTGAGGCCGAGCTCCGTCGTGCATACCGGCGTGAAATCGGCCGGGTGCGAGAACAGCACGCCCCATTTGTCGCCAAGCCATTCGTGAAAGCTTATCGTGCCTTCGCTCGAATCCGCGGTGAAATCGGGCGCCGTATCGCCGAGTCGTAGTGCCATGGTGTCCTCCGTCCGGACCTCGCCAATCGAGGAACCAATAATGGTAGCCGAACTCGAGCGCCTGGAGAAATGATGGCCAGCGATATCGATAGCGCGGCTGCGCATGCCGGAAGCGATCTCGTCGTGCAGGCTCCGCACGTGCTGCGTGAGGACATCGAGGTCCTGCAATTGATGACCAGCGCCGCTGGCGTCGAGCCGCTGTCACGCGCGCAGTGCGATGCGTATCGACTCCACGAGCCCCTCGCCGTCGACGGCGTCCGCGAAGCATGCGACGCGGCGGACTACGACTGGGCACTCGTTCCGCAAGCGCGACGTCTTTCACGAATGCGGCTGCTCGCGCTCGACATGGACTCGACGCTGATCACGATCGAGTGCGTCGACGAACTCGCGCGATTTCGCGGCGTCGGCGATGAAGTGGCCGCGATCACGGCATCCGCGATGCGCGGCGAAATCGACTTCCGCGCGAGCCTCGAACGGCGAGTCGCGCTGCTCGCGGGAATTTCGGAAGCGGAATTGCTGCGCGTGTACGAGGAACGCCTGCAACTTTCACCGGGCGCGGAACGACTGCTCGAAACTTGCCGACGCAATGACGTCAAGACCTTGCTCGTCTCCGGCGGCTTCACGTTTTTCACCGAACGTCTGCAGTCGCGCCTCGCGCTCGATTACACGCTTTCGAACACGCTCGAGATTTCCGGCGGGCGCGTTACCGGCCGGCTCGTTGGAGACATCGTCGACGCGGATGCGAAAGCAGCGTGTTTCGCGCAGCTCGCCGCGCGCTATCGCGGAGATGACGGCATTACTGTCGCCATCGGCGACGGTGCGAACGATCTGCCGATGCTGGCGGCCTCCGATGTCTCCGTCGCCTATCGCGCGAAGCCGCGCGTGCGCGCGCAAGCGATGCACGCGATCGATCACTGCGGTCTCGACGCGGTCCTCAATCTGTTCGCGTGAGCACGTTGTAGCGCACGTCCGACGGGGCGTAGTTACGAATTTACAAACGCTCGGCTGACCGGGTTGAGGAGTACATCTTTCTCCTGCCGGTTCAATGGCTTGCGCACTTGGCAACGGTCTTGCTTTACGCCGTGCATTCGCAACGTTTCGCCCGTCAATGCCGAGATCAACGTGGCAGACACGCGAAACAACGCGGTTCAACGTGCGAGATTTCGAATGAAACGGTTCGTGAAAGTAGCGGCGCTGTGTTCTACATTGCTCGTCGGAGCGCTTGGTTTTGCGGGCCCGGCGTCGGCCGACTTGGTCTACGAGCTCGATGAATCCAACTGCTGCGGCAATATCGATTTCGGTACCGTGACTTTGGATGACACGGGAACACCGGGACAGGTCATCGTTACCGTGCATCTGAACGAGCCGACCCCAGTGGCAGGGATCGTCCAAACCGGTCTCACATCTTTCCTGTTCAACAACTCGGTCTCACTGACGAGTTTAAACATCAGCAACGTGACGGCCGGATTCACGTGGACGACGAATCTGAACGGCGATGGAGCGGGTGATTTTCAGTACGGCTTCGATTGCACGAGCGCCTGCGGCAGCGGTGGCAGCACTCCCTACGTGGGCGATTTTTCGTTTACGGTATTGGCGGCGGGGCTCTCGTCGTCTACGTTCACGCCGAATCCGCTTAACCCGGGGGGTACGAAGGGCGGAAACTTCTTCGCCGTCGACATCTGTCTCGCATCCGACACCGGCTGTCAGGCGACCGGCCTCGCGTGGACCGATAACCCTTGCACTGAAGGCTGCAATCCGCCCCCCTGCACCGTCGATTGCGGCCCGCCCGATCAGAACGTGCCCGAACCCGCATCCCTGCTGCTGCTCGCGGGCGCTGCAATCGCGGCCGGCGTTACGAGGCGTCGCCGGCGGCGCTGAACAACTTTCTCCGTTGGTGCTGTACTCGGGGGCGAGACAAGTCGCCCCCTTTTTTTGCTACTTGCGCCCGGCTTTCTTGCCCGTTCCGGACAGCATCAACGTCACTGCGTTCGACGACGTGTTCACTGCGACGGACGCGAGGCGCGTGCCGATCGCTG
>JAICVH010000091.1 GCA_025935435.1 Burkholderiales bacterium | reverse complement strand
CTGAATCCCGACAGCCTCACCGCGCGCAGCCACTCGCAATACGTCGAGGGCAAGGACCTGGTCGACATGATCCAGGAGGACCTCGTCGCGGAGCGCATCGCGATCGACAGCTATCGCGAGATCGTGCAGTGGCTGCTCGGCAAGGATCAGACAACGATGCGCCTGATGGAACAAATCCTGGCCGTCGAGGAAGAGCACGCCGACGACATCAATTCATTGCTCGCCGGGATGAAGGATTGAATCGGGCGCCACGAGGCCCCATGTAGAACTGCGCGCACGAGCGGTCGTCGATCGTGCGCTGTTATCATTGGAATTCCAGCGCTCGCCGGCTTGCCGGCGCCCGCATCGTTACCGGGGGTGTACTGGTCTCGACGGGGGTATCGAAGCAGCGCGGGGCATGCCGAGGCGCTTGTCCTCGTAAAACTCGAGCACTCGCAAACTTAACTGCGAACGACGAAACATACGCTCTGGCGGCTTAATCCCGCCGGACCTCGCACCGGGCGGCGCTCAGCCCGGGTGACGAGCGGCTAACACCGCGAATCACAGCGAGGACATTTTGAGCGATCGCGCTCGTCCGGGTCACTTGGGTGAAGCGCTAAAGCAAGGTGACTGGTTTTCCCGCAGCTTGTCCGCCGGCGTCGGGGAAACGAGAGCCAAATGACGAGACTAAGCATGTAGTCCCGACTGTAGAGGTCTTCCGGACGCGAGTTCGATTCTCGCCACCTCCACCATCAGCAAAAATGACGGCCGCCCGGGCGGCCGTCATTTCTTTCCCGCACGCACAGCCGTATCGCGTACGGAAGGAGGATCCGTCGGCGCGACCTTTTCCCCTATACGCGTCGCTTGGCCACAAGGCCCCAGACGAATAGAACGACAATGGCGCCAATGACTGCGCCGATAAGCCCGGCACCTTCGCCTGGCGCATACCATCCAAGCGCTTGCCCGAGGTAGCTCGCAACAACAGCGCCGATGATGCCGAGGATCGTGGTCAACACAAATCCCGAGGGCTCGTTGCTACCCGGCATGATGAACTTAGCGATTACGCCGGCGACAAACCCAATGATGATCGTCCAGATGATTCCCATGTCTGCTCCTATGAGGTGCCGAGTGATCGGTCGGGTGACGTGACGATACACCCCAACAGCCTTTGCGGGGCCACGTAACACATCAGCGTCGCGTTTTTTACAGCGATGGTGTTCCACCAAGTGTGACTTAAAGGAGAGTGATTATGAGCCGCGGAATGCCGTCCATGATGGCGCTTTTGGGACTCCTCGCTGTAGCGGGCTATCAGAACCGGGACAAAATCACCGAAATGCTGGGCGGGCTGAAGCAAGCGCCTGGCAGCGCACCGGGCGACAACAGTCCACAGAGCCACGAAGGTGGCGTGCTCGGTGGTCTAGGCGGGCTCCTCGGTGGCGCAAGCATGGGGAGTGTGCTGAGCGGCGGACTTGGCGACCTCGTCGAGCGTTTCAAGCGGAACGGGCAAGGCCAGGCGGCCGAGTCTTGGGTCAGCAAAGGCCCTAACCAACAGCTCGGCCCGGACCAGCTGGAGCAAGCAATCGGCCCCGACGTGCTGAACACGCTTTCGCAGCAAACTGGACTCTCACGGGAAGAGTTGCTGTCCAGGCTCACACGGGAACTACCCGAGGCCGTGGACAAATTCACGCCGCATGGACGGCTACCAACCGAAGACGAGGCGGCCCGGTTCATTTAACCGCTGACGTCGGCGCAAGGCTTCAAGTTGCTGGCTCCAACCACCTTCCGGGGGCGGTGGCGCCGCTGCTTCAGCACGACACTGACGAAGGACCTACGTCAAGCTGATCCGACTACCCGCACGCGAAACGCCTCCGTCGTCGCTGCTGCGGTCGTATTTAATCAACCCCAGCGCCTACGCTGCGGCCGGTATCCGCGGCAGGCGTGCCTCGAAGAAAGTCCCGGCATCGTCGCTCGAAAGCAACGTGACGTTGCCGCCGTGCGCCAGCGCGATCTCTCTGGCAATGTAGAGTCCCAGACCCAGACTTCCGGCTTCGTACCGATCCTTGGCAGCCTGGCTGCGGTTCAAGGGATCGAAGATGTGCAAGTGGCGTTCAGGCGGGATTGCCGCTCCCTGGTTTCCAACAGTGAGCGTAACCACAGCGGGGTCGTCTCCCACGGTCATGATCGTCACTGGAGTCTTCGGGTCGCCGTGCTGGACAGCATTACCAACCAAATTCGAAACGAGTTGCGACATGCGCGCGCAGTCCCACTGGCCAACGCAGTCGCCCAACGATGCCACGGACACCTCGCGATCGGGATTCCCTGAGCGTGTCTCTTCCGCGATGCTGCCGCACAGGTTGGCCAGATCGCACTGCTCCGGGACGACGACCAACTTCGCGCCCAGACGCGTGCGAGTGAAGTCCAACAGATCATGAATCATGATTCTCATTCGCTCACTGGCGCGAATGATGCCTTCGGTGAGTTTGTTCTGGCGAGGCGTCAAAGGGGTGCGCGTCAACACTTCAGCAGACATCCGTACCGCCGATAACGGATTGCGCAGATCATGTCCCAGCACGGCGAGTAACAGCTCGCGTGCTCGCTCCATGTCGTTAGCGTACCGCTGTACCGACTCGGCGAGGATCTGATCGATAGCCTCATTGAAACGGATCAGATCCGACGAAGTAGACAGTACGTCCCGTTCGTCCTGTTGGTGAACTGACCATAGGTGAAGGACACTGGCGCGGAGCGCGCGAAATTCCGACACCATTTGCACCAGGTCAAACGCTTGCGTCAGACGCAAACTGCCATGCGCGTGAGCCGCAGTTTCCAGGCTGCTCACCGCCTTTTCACCGCGCCCTTTGAGTGCGCGTTCATTCTCCGATTGAGCGCTCTGCATGTCCGCCGCGACAAAACGAAGCATCCGTTCAGCGTCGTCACGCAGCGCGGCCGTATCCATGTCGATCCCGGGGGGCAGCGATCTGGCGAACGCCTCCCACTCCATCAAGATCGCTTCCAGATTGTGGGTTATGAACTGTGCGAGTCCCACGGTCGATGTCCCATGCGGGCGCCCGCCCGTCCGGGGTCTTCGATGGTAGCAAACGAGTGAGCCACCAGCACAGTGGTTCCGCCTCGGGGAAGCAGTATGCCAACATGTGGCACATTCCCGTTGGACCCTGCGCGATTATCGGTGGGGTTCGCTCATGACTGATGTCGATCCGTTGAAATGCATGGTTGTGGACGACGACCACGATGGAGCCGACGTGGTTGGCGACTTCTTGCAGGCATTGGGGGCGGACGTGCGGGTCGTGTACGGAGGCCAGCAAGCGATCGACCTGGCGCCGCTTTTCCAACCACGCATGGTCATCCTTGATCTCAACATGCCTCGGATCGACGGCTTCGAAACGTGCAAGGAATTGAGGCAGCAGCAGTGGGCACGTAACGTCGTAATCGTCGCATACACCGGGCTGCCCAATGCAAGGGCAATCGCGATTTCCGCGGGCTTCGACTACTTCGTTTCCAAAGGCGATCCGCCCGAAATCCTCGAGAGCATCTTGAACGGCTTGGCACCCTGACGATCCGATCTCAACGTTTTCGAGCCACTTCGCGACCGGTGCAACTCGATCCACCTTGCGCCGTCAAATCTTCGCCTCAAACGACGATCCGTTAAGGCGCCTCTCGAGCGCGCTCTGGCATGACGGTAGTCGCCGGGACCTGCCGCTGTAGTCCTGCAGTCGAGTGGTTTTCTTACGAGCGTGCCCGCATGCCGGCGATAGGCCCGAGCTCTGGGACGTTGGAGACTTCTGTCCTTTCGCTAGTGAGGGGTGTATGGGTTCGTTCTGGTTGCCGAAGACGCTGACGACGTTCGAAGACACCTGACGGGTCGCATGTCCGCGAATGAGTCAGCGAGTCTCCTCCGATAGCGTCGACTTCGGCGAGCGAGCCCCCGTACTGTGTCCGAGGTGCGGTGCGTTGGCGCTCCGGATCCGACGCAGACCTGTCGACCGGGTGGTCAGCATTTTCGGCACCGTATGGCGCTTTCGGTGCGCGAACGGCGAATGCGGATGGCGCGGAACGGTCCGCATGAAGCCAATGTATTTCAAGAACCCATAGTTCGCGCCGGACACTTCGAATCGACGCTGTCGGTATGTAGGTACGGGACAAGGCGAAGCTCTATCGAGCGGCACCGCTTGCCCGGCAGAAGAGCGCTGCTGCAGTTCAGTTCAATCGAACGACAGTTTCTCCACGCAGATGTAGCCGACGCCGCACAGGCCGTCACTCGTTCGCACGTACGAAAACACTGGCATTTGCCAAAACTGGCAGCGCGGAACGGCCGGGCCGTAAAAGGTGTCGCCCCAACCGCCCCGCGAACCTACCAGGATGTTCAGTTCGCCGGTCGTCTGGAGCCGAGCTTTCAACGCATTGCACGATAGGGCTTCCGGGTTGATCGGCGCAGGATTTTGCTGCTGTTGATTCGTGGCGACGCCACTGCTGGGATTCGGCACTTGGCCCACCTGTCCGTGGCTCGCAGACGTGAACAGGCAGGGTGCAGCTACGCATGCTGCAAGAAACCGGCGGCGCGCAGGCGGTGCAAGTGAGGGCAATATCATCGGCACGTCCCTCTAACGTTTGAAGTCGCGGAAACCTGCCGCGCGCGCCAGATCCGACTTGACGTCTTCGCGGCTCCGTTCGTAGACCAGTTCCCTCCCCATCGCGTTGCCGACGTACGCCGAGCCATTGCGCGTGGGTGTCAGGTCACAACGCACACTGTGGACACCTTCACCGAGCACGATGCGAATCAGGTCCAGGCGCTTGTCGAGGACCACGACGTCGAGAGTCTGACCGCTGGACGTGACGCGAACCCGGATTTTCTCGTCGTTCATGGGACGATCCGTCGAAACGTACACATCGCGGGAGCGCTCATTCGGTTGTCTTGCCGTCGAAGTGTTCCTCGCGCACGGCGGCCTTCGTTGCATGCACGACGCGGTCGCGATGCTCGGGTGGCCCGTAGAGCGTGTAGAACTTGAGCGTACCGCGTCCGGTGTTGATCACGTTGTGCCGTGCGCCGGCGGGAACGATGATCGCATCGTCGTCTTCGATTGCATGCCGTGCGCCGTCGATCACCACATGACCATTCCCGTCTTCAATGCGAAAGAACTGATCGCGGTCCTCGTGGACTTCCTCGCCGATCTCCTCTCCCGGCTTCAGCGCCATGAGTACGAGCTGCAGGTGTCGTCCCGTGTAGAGGACGCGACGAAAGTCTTCGTTCTCTTCCGTGAGCGCTTCGATATTGTCGACAAATCCCTTCATTCACATCTCCTCGGATGTTTGCCTGCCGCAGCGGCGCGGCGCGGACCGCTTTCGCTCGAACCGCCCTCGATACCCGATACATAGCGTATCGCCGTCACGGCCCGTTGCCAACGCGCACGACGAGGCGTGGCGCGCGTCATTCGTCCTCAGCGTGGTGGCCTGCCCGGATCGGCCGGGAACCCCCTGTAACACTGAACAGGCGACGCCATGCCGACGGTCTGGCACACTCGACCGTGTCGAGCCATTGGAGAGCGCATCGTGATCGACTTCGTCAAGCTGCTGGCAGCGATCGACAATCGCTCGCTGCAGGCCATCATCGCCGCGATCGACCAGTTGCCCGGGACGATGCCAGCGCTCCAGGCGTGGATCGAGCACGCCGCGCGCTGGGAACACGACCGGCGCGGTGGCCATCATTACCCGCTGCAAGGACCGATGGCGGCAATTCCGCCGGAGGAACTGCCGGATGCCGTCACCGCCTCCGCGCTGATCGCCGAGTGCTTCCGGCACGAGCAGCGACGCGACGTGCGCGCAGTGCTCGCCTTCTTCGAAGGGCTTCGCGAGACGCTTCTCGCGGAGCATCAGCGCGCGGACGCGGCGCTCCATTGACGCAAGTCGTTGCCGGCGCTGCGACAAAACCACCGATCCGGTGCTGGTGGGCGGGCAACGACGCGCTGTACATCGATTACCACGATCGCGAATGGGGCTTGCCGGTCGCCGATGATCACCGGCTATTCGAGAAGCTGTGTCTCGAAGGCTTCCAGGCGGGATTGAGCTGGCGAACGATTCTCGGCAAGCGCGAAGCCTTCCGCGAAACTTTCGCGGGCTTTGACTTCGACCGCGTCGCGCGTTTCACCGATCGCGACATCCAGCGAGCATTGCTCAATTCGGCGATCGTCCGCCATCGCGGCAAGATCGAGTCCGCGCGCAACAACGCAAAGCGCGTACGGGAGCTCGTCGATGAGTTCGGCTCGTTTGCTGCCTACGTGTGGCAATTTGAACCCGGTGTGGAATCGCGGCCGCGTCGGATCACGCGTGAGCGGCTCGCGCGGATGACGGTGTCACCTCAATCGACCGCGCTGTCGAACGATCTGAAGCGGCGCGGCTTTTCGTTCGTCGGACCGACGACCGTGTATGCGTTCATGCAGGCGATGGGCCTCGTCAACGATCACGTGGAGCGTTGCGCATTTCGCGAACCAGCGGAGCGCGCCCGCGCCGCGTTCGCGCGGCCCCGCCCTCGTTGACCGAGATCACACGCGACGGCGGTATTCGCCCGTGCGGGTGTCGATCTCGATCTTGTCGCCGGTATTGACGAACAACGGTACCGGTACCTCCAACCCGCTGGCAATCTTTGCCGGCTTTGTAACCTTGCCCGAGGTGTCGCCCTTGACCGCGGGTTCGGTGTAGGTGACTTCGCGAACCACGGATGTCGGCAGCTCCACCGAAATGGCCTTGCCTTCGTAGAACGTCAGTTCACAGGCGAGTCCGTCCTCGAGATAGGGCAGCGCGTCCTGCATGTTCTCCTTCTCGACGTCGTACTGGTTGAATTCCTGATCCATGAACACGTACATCGGATCTGCGAAGTACGAGTACGTCACCTCCTTGCGCTCGAGCTGGATGACGTCGAACTTCTCGTCGGCGCGGTATACGGTTTCCGTTCCGCTGCCGGAGAGCAAATTCCGGAGCTTCATCTTGACCACCGATGCATTGCGGCCGGATTTGCTGAACTCCGCCTTCTGCACGACCATCGGATTGCTGCCGATCATGATCACGTTGCCGGCGCGGACTTCCTGGGCGATTTTCATGGGAATTCCTCGGGGAGCGCCGGCCGGATCAGGCGGGCTCCCGTGAATTTGGATAACCCGCGATTATAGTCGAGCGCGTGCGAACGCAACGAGTCCGCTCGCGAGGTCCGGTTGTTCAGCAAGCGAATGGGCCCAACGTCGCCCGTGCGCTGCCAGCGTTTCGATGCTGCGCCGAAACGACGGCCAGGCGTCAACCGCAACCACGCCATCCTCGTCGTTGAACGCGCGCCACATTGTATCGACGGCAGTGCGTTCGGCTGGCAGCAGGTCCACCCCGTAGCGCGCGAGAAACGCGTCGAGCTTCAATTGATGGACATGCTCGTCCTGCGGATACGGCTGCCACACGAACGCACGGGCCGCCCACTGCGCGCGCACGAACGAATCCTCGCCGCGAACGAAGTTGACGTCCGAGCGCCACAACAGCCGATCGAACGCGTCCTGGGTGCAGAACGGAACGATGCGAATCTCGAGCCGGCCGCGCGCGACCGACTGCTGCGCATGCGGCACGTCACCCTGCAACCACTGATCGAGCGCGGCGGCTGCGACGCCTTCCGGAATCGTACAGGCGATGGCTTCGTCGCCTTCGGCCCACGCGTCGAAGAGCGCCGGGAGCGCGCGATTGGGATAGCAGAACAGCGTGATTGCGAGTGCGTTCGACCGACCGTGCGTCGCCGCGAACGTGGCCCGCGCTTTGAGTAGTCCCGCCTCACGAATCAGGCCGCCGGTGTGACGCGTAAAGCCGGGAAACCAGAAGTAGCGCTCGAGAGGCAGATGCGGCTGCGGCGACGCGAGCCCGTGCACCGCATCCACCCATGGCTCGGCGGACAGGTATTCCAGGTTGATCCACAACGGCGCACGCGGCGCGGCTGCCATCGCATTGACGTAGCCCTCCGGCAGCCCGCAGCCG
>JAICVH010000299.1 GCA_025935435.1 Burkholderiales bacterium | reverse complement strand
CGCGGCGTCGCGCAGGTGAACGGCACGGCGGGCTGACAGGTTAGCCTCGACTTTCGCAACCGCAACGGTTAGTGGGCTCGACTCTCCGCGCCGGTGACCGAAAGTAGGGTCAGACTCGACTTTCATCAAACCATCGAAACTCGAGTCCGACCCTAACCCAGCGCACGCTCGATGCGACGCGCGAACACCGTCATTTCCTTCTCCGCCTGTCGATCGCCCTTGCGTCGCGCGACGTCGATACCCTGTCGATACGCAGAGAGCGCATCATGCGGTCGGCCCGTTTCGACGAGCGCTCGACCGTACAGTTTCCACGCCGCCGTGAATTGCGTGTCGAGTTCGACGGCCTTTGCAAGCGCTTCGCTCGCCGGCCCCCAATCCTTCGCCTTGGCGTACTCGTTGCCGATCGAATAGCGCAGCAGCGCACTGTCCTTGCCATTCGCGAGCATTCGTTCGAAGCTCGCGAGCGCGGCACTCTTGCTCGCCGGTGGCCCGCCTGAGTTACTCATCTGATCACTGGCGAATGAATTCGCCGCTTTCGCAATCGACGCGGCGCAACGGGTAGATGACCTTGCGCTCGACGCCGTTCAGCGTGCCTTCGATCGTTTCGTACAGCCACCCTCCGGTGCCGCGGCGGTAGATCAGCCGCGTGGGGAACGCGTCGCCGGTGTTGGTGAACGTGTAAATGGTGTCGCGATCGTCAGTGACCGTGTCCGACAGCTTGAACGACACTTCCTTGAGATCGGCCGAGAATTGCGAGAAGTAGATGACGTCGGATCTCGGTTCGAGCCGCAGGAACTGGTAATCCTGCATGCGCCCGCGCAGCACCGACTGCCCGGCACCGACGAGAATGCCGCCGCGAAGCGGCAGCCATTGTTCGCGGAATTCGCGCTGATTGACGCTGCCTTGCCAGCAGCCCGCGAGCCACGATAAACCTGCCAGCGGTCCCGCATCCGGTGCGGCCGACGCATCAGGCGCGGTCGCATCGGACTTCGCAGGCGCGTCTGGTTTGGCCGGGGACTGCGACCTTGGGATCGCATCAGGCGATGGTGACGGCGCTGGCGCGGTAGGCGGCGCAGTAGGCGGCGCGACCGGTTCCGCGGGCGTCTGCGCGAACACGATCGCGGGAATGAGCGCGGCGGCAGCGCACGCACGCAGTCGGGGGATGGTCATCACTGGAGTCGCGCGAGCGGAAGGTTCATCAACAGGTTCTGAGGCTTGAGGCGCAAACGCGCGCGCTCGTCCATCGCCATCGCGAGCCATACCGGCCGGCCGGCGAGCGCAGGTCGCATATCGTTGGGGTCGTCGAAGTCGAGGCGGAACAGGCAGAGCAGGCGCTTCAACCGCGTGTCGTCCACGGTCTGCCGGTTGTAGAGATCGTTCAGCATGCCGCTCGCCTCGGCATCCAGTCCGACATGCCATACCCAGTGCGCATCGTCGATCTCCCGCTCGGTGCGAATGCTGACGCGGACACCGAGAAAATGTGCGATCCAGTCTTCCATGACGCGCGCAAGCGCCGTCAGCGCCGCGCGGCCGCGATTGAGACTGATCGAGAGGTCATGCCGCTCGTCCCGTTCCCAATACGAGGCGGCGTTCTCGACGTCCAGCACGTCGAGGTCCACGGTTCGCAACGGCGTGCGTTGCTTGCTCAGCAACTCGCCGAGCGTGCCGAAGCCTCCCGTCTCCGCCAGCATTTCCACCGTCGCTTCGTCGGCAGCCATGACGGCGCCCTCGTCGGTGACGGCGATTTTCTGCGGGCGAAACAGCATTTCGGCGGCGCGCGCCGCCATCGGGTCGGCCTTGTCGCCAAGTATGTGGCGCAGCAGGATCTGCGTCATCAATGCGACGAACAGCGGGGGTACGTCGACGCCGTCCCCGCGGAAAAGACCCAGGTACGCCGCTTCCAGCGAATCGGCCGCGATCAGCCGGTCGCGGAAGCGGCACCAGATCCGATAATTCTCGCGCGCATCGTCGTCGACGATTGCGTCGATCGCCGGAGCGTCGACGGATCGTTGCGGTTCCGCCATCAGCGCATCGTGCAGCTGCAATTCCGCCGCGCAGGACGAAGGCACCGGCGCGAGTTCCGGACGCGCGAGGAAGTTGCGGAGGAAATCGTCCGTCACCCGCAGATTGCCACCCGCTGCCGGCGCGAGCAGTCGATAACCGCAGCTGCGCCAGAAATCAGGCACCGCCGAGCATCGCCTTCTTGAGATCGGCCTGTACGGGATGCTCGCCGATCCAGATCCGGGTCAGCGCATCGTTGAACGCCGCACCTTCCACCGATCCGCGTGGCGTGCCCTCCAGGCTGATCGTCGTTGCGTTGCCGACGAAATCGAGCGCAACGACGCTACCCTCCTTGGCCTCACCAAACGATTTCATGATCGCGGCGAGTTCGCCCGTCTGCACGGTGATCGCCTGCATCTCGGCCGCACTGAGGTTCTGCTTCAAACCGTCCATCAGCGCACCGATCAGCTGGTCCGATGAAAGGTTGCGCAACAGGTTGAGCTGAATGCGCCGCGGCGCCTTCGCGAGTACGTCCGCCGCAGAGCCGGCCCTCGCCGGCAGGTAGAGGCTGCCGACATACAGCTTGAAGATCGCGCGCTTGCGCACGCCCGCACCGTTCAGCACGAGATCCGAGCCGCCGACGCTCGCCTTCTCCGGCAGCTTCACGCCCTCGATGTCGAGCGCACACACGTGCGACGTGACGAGAAGGCTTGCTACCAGCGCAACGATTTGTGCCCGCATGTTGTTTCTCCAATCGAGACGCCGCACGTCGACGCTCATGCCGCTTCGAAGATGCCGGCCGCACCCATGCCGGTCCCGACGCACATCGTGACCATTCCGTATTTCTGTCCGCGGCGGCGCAGACCGTGCGCGAGCGTCGCCGTGCGTACCGCGCCGGTAGCACCGAGCGGGTGCCCGAGCGCGATCGCACCGCCGAGCGGATTGACTTTCTCCGGATCGAGATCCAGTTCGCGCACAACGGCGAGCGCCTGCGCCGCAAACGCTTCGTTCAGCTCGAACCAGTCGATAGCGTCCTGCCGCAGCCCCGCAACGTGCAGAGCCTTGGGGATCGCGACCGCCGGCCCGATGCCCATCATTTCCGGCGCAACGCCGGCGACCGCGTACCCGCGCCAGCGCGCCAGCGGCGTTGCATCGAGCTCACGCAGCACGCGCTCGCTCACGATGATGTTCGCGGCAGCGCCATCGGACATCTGCGAACTGTTGCCCGCGGTGATCGTGCCCTGCGCCGTGAACGCCGGCTTCAGTTTCGCGAGGGCCTCGGCCGTTGTATCCGCCCGCGGACCTTCGTCCTGCGTAACGGTGTTCTTCCGCTCGATCACTTCGTCGGTTGCGAGGTCCGGCGATCGCAGGACCACGTCGATCGGGCTGATCTCGGCGTCGAATTCACCGGCCGCCTGCGCAGCGAGCGCCTTGCGATGCGACGCAAGGGCGAACGCGTCCTGCGCATCGCGCGAGACGTTCCATTGCGTCGCGACCCGCTCGGACGCGAGGCCCATGCCGTACGCGATGCCGACGTTGTCGTTGCCCGCGAATACGTCGGCGTTCATCGCGAGCCGCCCGAGCATCGGAATCATGCTCATGCTCTCCGTGCCGGCGGCAATCACGATGTCCGCCTCGCCGGTACGGATCCGATCGGCAGCGACCGACACGGCGTTGAGACCGGATGAACAGAAGCGGTTGATCGTCATGCCCGGGACGCTCACCGGCAATCCGGCGAGCAGCACGCCGATGCGAGCAACGTTCATTCCCTGCTCGTACTCCGGCATCGCGCAGCCGACGACGACGTCGTCGATGCGCGCAGCATCGAGCGCGGGAACCTGTGCCAGCACCCGTGTCAGCACGTGCGCGAGCAGCGTATCGGGGCGCGTGGTGCGAAAGGCGCCCCGCGGCGCCTTCGCGACGGCGGTTCGGGTGGCTGCGAGGACGTACGCATCCTGTAACTGTTTGGTCATCGTTCGAGTCTCATCGAGCCGCCGCCACGCCGTCAATTGCGCAGCGGCTTGCCGGTGGCGAGCGTGTGCGCGATGCGCGCCTGCGTACGTTCGTCGCGTAGCAGCGCCATGAACTCGCGACGTTCGAGCGCAAGCAGCCACGCTTCGTCGACAGTGCT
>JAICVH010000203.1 GCA_025935435.1 Burkholderiales bacterium | reverse complement strand
GACGTCGTCGCGGACGGATGGGGACAAGGCAACGCGCGGTCGAGTGCGCTCGGTGTCGCCGGCATGATGGCCGCGCTCGCCACCGCTGCGAACGGCGAATCGCTGCATCCGCCGCACCTGGTACATGCAATTCGCGGTGGCGATGGCGCAGACGCAGCCGCCGTTCCATTGCTGCACATCGAACCCCCTGCCGCCCAGCCTCCCGGCATTTCGCGCGATGCCGCAGAGCTGATCCTGAACGCGCTTTCCTACAGCCACCGCGGCGGCACGGCGCGCGCGGCGTGCGAGCAGATATTCGATGCGCGGACGTGTCGCGACATCGACTGGATCGCCGGCAAGACGGGCACGCCGACCTTTCCGAACGACGACGTGTCGCTGGACCAGCTCGCGCAGCTCTGCGCACAGGCTGCGCCGCGCACTCGCTCCATGATTGCGTCGTGTGGCGCGCTCCGACCCTACAAGTGGTATGTCGCGGCATACCGCACCGATCCATCGAGCGCACGCTGGACGAAGGTGATCGGCGTGTTGACGGAGCGCAACTGGATCGCCGACACCGGCCGCATTCATGGTGCCGGGGATCACGGTCCCAATCCGGCGGCGGAGATCGCGCTGCAGATCGCCGCGCGTCACAGCGGCCGCTTCGGAGATCACAAATGAAGGCGCGTGCGCCGGATGGCACTTCGCCACCATCGCGCATGCCTTCGGCGCCGCTGGTGTGGACGTTCGATGGCCGCTTCGCGCGCTGTCTCGAAGACATGGAGGACACGCTGCGCCGCGCCATCGTGCAGGTCGGCGATGTGTCGCGCATCATCGTCGCCATCGACGTGTCGCTGCCCGCACTGCAGGCGCGCGTCGAGGCGGGCGAGCGCGTTCAACCGGCGTGGAGCGATTTTCTCGGACGTGTCGTCGCCCGGTACGGCTTGCCGGCCGCGCCGCGCGTGCGATTTCTCGAGGCCGCGGGGCCTCTCGCCGCATTTGTCATCGCCTACAGGAGCTGAACGATGTCGCTGAAGACGTGGATGTTGTCGGGAATGAACCGCGCGTTCACGCGCGCCGACCTGCCCGCGCGCGAACCGGTACACCATCCCACGAGCGAACCGCGCGTTGAGCCGGGGCTGCGTAGCGGAAGGACGCGCGGCGCACCGGTCACCGCAGAGCACCTCGGTCGCTATGGGCCGCTAATCGGCGCGATCCGGGAAGAGCTCGAGGATTTCGTCGACAGCCATCTTCGCCTGCACCTGGCGATCGCCGAACGCGACCGCTATCTGTTGCTGTCGATCGAAGTGGAAAGTACCGGCAGCGAAGAGGTGCGCGATCTGCTCACCCGCTTCACGCACGAATTCGCTCCCGAGCAGGTCAAGCAGTTCCTGGCCAAGGAAGTGATCGCACGATTGCCCAACGCGAATGCAATCGACCTCTCGCAGTTCGGCGGGATCGAAATCCCGAGCGAAGAACGACAGCAGGAGAAAGGCATTTACGCCGACCTGATGGACGAGCTTCGGCGCACCGATGCTCCGAGGAACATCAAGCCCTACAAGATCACGCTGGTGGGCCGCTGGTCGCAGGCGGACGCTCGAAGCGCCGCATCGATGCCACGCCGTGACGTGCCGACGACACCGATCATCGGCCGTGAAATGGCGGTCGATATCGAGGATGGCTCGGGTTCACGTCGCGTCGAGTTCTCGGCCGTGCCGGGGCGCCGCTATGTCGTAGGCAAGGAAGAAGGATGCGACGTCGTCGTGAACGGCGTGTACGCCAGTCGCCGGCATTGCGAGATCTGGCTCGACCACGGCAAATGGTGGGTGACCGACAGCGGTTCGACCAACGGCATCCGCGTCGAGGACGGACACGGAGCATCGTCCGCATCGAGCGTGAGCGTGGATGGCGACGGCGCGATTCTCGCCATCCCGTCGGGTGCGCGCATCGTCCTGTCCGCTGCTGGGCGAGGCAGCGTCGCCGACTACCCTCGCCTTCAACTCCATGATCTGACGATCGAGCCCGCCACAGGCATCGCACAGCTGGGTCCGACGCCGGTGACGCCGATCGTGCCGCGACGTGCGGGAGACGGCCTTGCGTTGCACGTAGAAACGCCGGCGGGTGAACGCACGGTCGACGTTCCGTTAGGGAGTGCGGCGATCTCCGCGGGTCGTTCACGCAACCAGCACGTCGTGATCGACTGGCTGCACCAGGGCGTATCGGGGCATCACGTCGACATCGTCGATTGCGATGTCGATGGCGCAACGGTGGTCGTGCATGGCGACAACGGCGTCGATGTCGGCGGCACGCTGCATCCCGCAGGCACTCGATTCCGATGGGCGCTCGGGCGGCCGATGATCCTCGGTCGTCCGATACCGGGAGAGCCGAGCTGCACCCTAACGCTCACGCGACCGTCATGACGACATTGGTCAGCGTTCGATTGCAGGCGCGCGAATGAGCCTCATCACGCCCCGCGAGCCGGTCATCGCGGAACGCTTCGCGCAGGAGCGGTTCATCGCAACGCAGCAGGCACGGCAGCTGCGGCGCTGGTCGGAGCTCGTCGTAGCCGCCGCATCGAGTTGCGGCGATCGCCATGCGGTGAACGAGGACTCGCACAGCGATGTGAGCGACGGCCACGCGCCCGTGTTCATCGTGGCCGACGGCGTGGGTGGCGGCGTGATGGCGGCCTGGGTGAGCCGTCACGTCGTGCGGCGCGTGCAAGCCGCGCTCGGCAAGGGACGCATCGATGCGCAGGCAGTGCGAAATGCGCTGCTCGAGGCGGATCGTGACGTTGCCCGTCGCGTCGCCAAACGCACGACCGGCTCGGGTGCGGCGACAGTGGCGCTCTGCGCGGGAACGGGCTCGTTGCTGGCGCGGTGGTTCATCGGATGGGTGGGCGACTGCCGCGTGTATCGGCTCGCGAAAGCGGATGGTGAAACGCCCGAACTCATCACGCGCGATGACACCTACCGCAATCTTGGCGAGTCGCCGCCCGCCGGCGGCTCGCCCGACGATCCGGCGCGCATGGTCGGCAACGGGGCGGTGGGCGATCCATGCGTCGAGCGCATCGAACTCGGTTCCGGCGAAGCGCTGTTGCTCTGCAGCGACGGCGTTTACAAGCACGTGAGCAGCGACGACATGCGTCAAGCGCTCGCAACGTCGGAACCGCTCGCGCGCCGATGCATGCGGCTGATCGAGGTCGCCCGCGAGCACGGCAGCATCGACGACGCGACGGTGCTCGTGGTGCGGCGTGTCGCTCGACCGCGCGCCGCTCTATGGAAATACGCGTGTATCGGCGCGCTCGCGCTGCTGTTCGCCGTGATGCTGTTCGCGGCTGCTTCGGATGCCATTGCGGCGCGCCCTCTCGTTACCGCAACCGACGTGCAATCGAACCTGTGCCGGGAGCACGAACTTGAACACTGAGCAGATCGATCGAGTGTTTGGGCGCGGTCGCCTGAAGATGGCGACCGGCGAGCACGTCGAGGTATTTCGCGAAGCGGCCGGGCCGGGTCAGCGTCGACGCTACACGAAGCGATTCCTCAATACGCGTGATGGTGATTACGGTCACTGGACCGAGCGCGAATGGCGGATTCTCGCGCGGCTCATCGGCCATGGCATCGGGTGCGTTCCGGAGGTCGTGCAGTTCGATCGCGGCGCACCGGGCGGCACGCAAATCGTCCAGACCTACGATGCCGGCGCCACCGTCGATCAATGGGCAACCATCCTGCCCGTTGTACGCAACGGGCGCGTGCACCGGCACGTGTTCGAGGATTGCGCGCACTGGTGGGCGCTTGCGCATCACTGCCTCGCGGCGCTTCGTGCGATCCACGCACTGCACCTGGTGCATCTCGACATCAAGGGCGACAACGTCTGCATCCCCGTCGGTCCGGTGAATTTCGATCCCGACGTTGCTCGCGCACGACTGTATCCGGCGTTCGCGCAGCTCGCGTTGATCGATTTCGCCTTTTCGCTGGTGTCGCGCGAACCGCTGGCCAATCCGCTGCCGATCGGCTGGCAGACGACGTACGACTACCAATCGCCGCGATTACTGCACGCGCTGGAAGCGGGACGAAACGGTGATCTGCAACCGACCCGCGAACTCGATTGGCGCTGCGACATGTACAGCCTGGCGGCGATGCTCAAGCGGTATCTGCCCGACGACTACCGGCTGCGCGAGGCAGAGCACGTCGCCGGTTGGTCCGGCGACCGTTACCACGCCGCAAAACGTTTGCTGCTTGCGCTTCGCGATGCGCACGATCGGGATATTGCGAACGGCCAACCGCATGATGAACTGCTGGGACTGACGGCAAGCGCGCTGGAAAGCGCCGACTTGCGCGCCTCGCTCGATGCCGGCTGGGCCTTGGCGCGCGACGCCGAGGTCGGCGCATTGACTGCGCTGCCGATCACGCCGCTGACACGCCTTGCACCGTCGATTCGCGCGACGCATACGACGCTCGCTTCACGCATGCCGCCGCCTGCTCCGTCAATCGAAACGATGCCGGAGCCGATGGCCGCACTTTCGTCACCGATCATCCCCAGCCATTCACCGCTCGCTTCGCTGCCGCCGGTGATCGTATCGCCAAGGTACAGCGTATCGGGCCCGCGTGTGGTGCGACGCAGGCCTCGGGCGGAGCCGGTCGGTGCCACCAATGCGAGCGACAAGCATTGGATGAAGGAAGATGTCAGGCAGTCCCGGGCAAGGAATCGAACGGATAAACGACGATCGGCCCGCTGGATAGCACCCACGCTTTCTTTGGTGATGGGTGCGGGTGTCGTCATCGCCACGGCGCCGCAGCTGCGCGACATGACGTCGCTCGCCGCGATGGCCAATGCCTCCGTTGACGCATTCGACGCATTCCTGTCACGCATCGAGAGGAATGCAGGCGAAGCTGCGCGTGCGGTTCGCGAGCAGATTGCGAGCGCGGCACCTTCATCTTCTGAACGGACCGCGCAGCTGCGGCAGCAAGCAGTTCCGAAGGAGACCGCGCGCCTGCCGGAGCAAGCAGCTTCCAACGCGACCGCGCAGGTGCGGGAGCAAGCAGCTCCCAAGGAGACCGCGCAGGTGCGGGAGCAAGCAGCTCTCAACGCGACCGCGCAGATCGCGGAGAAAGCGAGTCAGCCGAGCGCGCAACGACGCTCAGTTGGCGACGAAGGAGGACAGAAGGTCGATCCGCCGCGGGCGACGTCGCCCGTCATCGTCGCACCGGTGCCTGCGCGGCCGGCTGCATCGACGCCAATGCTTGCGGCTGACGTTCCGAGCGCGAAGCAAGCGTCGCCGAAGGATCGGCCAACGAGTCAGGCGTCGCTGCGTGAATCGCCTACGCGTGCGTCGACGGCGAAGCGTTCGTCTTCCCAGAAGAACAACCGAACAGAAACAAGACTCGCATCGGCATCGTCGAAGCGTGAAATGCCTTTGCGCTCCGGTCATGCGGGAGAGATAGCGTCGAAGGTGGCGAATCAATCTTCCGACCGACCG
>JAICVH010000443.1 GCA_025935435.1 Burkholderiales bacterium | reverse complement strand
GGTGACGCTGGTGACGGGAACGATGTTCCTGATGTGGCTCGGCGAGCAGATCACCGAGCGCGGGCTCGGCAACGGCATTTCGCTGATCATTTTCGCGGGCATTGCGGCGGGATTGCCGCGCGCGATCGGCCAGACGCTGGAGCAAGGTCGCACCGGTGCGTACTCGTGGCTGCTGATCATCGGTATCGCCGCGCTCGTCGTGCTGGTGACGGCGTTCGTCGTGTACGTCGAACGCGCGCTGCGCAAGATCCTCGTGAATTACGCGAAGCGCCAGGTCGGCAACAAGGTCTATCAGGGACAGAGCTCGCACCTGCCGCTGAAGATCAACATGGCGGGCGTCATCCCGCCGATCTTCGCGTCGTCGATCATCCTGTTCCCGGCGACGCTCGCGCAGTGGGCGGGCACCGGCGAAGGCACGATCTGGATTCGGGATCTCGCGGCGACGCTCGCGCCGGGGCAGCCGGTCCACGAGATCCTGTATGCAGCGGCGATCATTTTCTTCTGTTTTTTCTATACGGCATTGCAGTACAACCCGAAGGAAACCGCTGACAACCTGAAAAAGAGCGGCGCGTTCATCCCCGGCTACCGTCCCGGCGATCAGACGGCGAAGTACCTCGAGAAGATCACGCTGCGCCTGACGCTGATCGGATCGCTGTACCTGGTGGTGGTGTGCTTCATCCCGAACTTCCTGATCGCATGGAAGAACGTTCCGTTCTATTTCGGGGGCACGTCGCTTTTGATCATCGTCGTCGTCACGATGGATTTCATGACGCAGGTGCAGGCGTACCTGATGTCGCAGCAGTACGAAAGCCTGTTGCGCAAGGCCAACTTCAAAGGTGGAGTGCCGACGCGCTGATGGCGAAGGAAGAAACGATCGCGATGCAGGGCGAGGTGGCCGAAATGCTGCCGAACGCCACGTTTCGCGTGAAGCTCGAAAACGGTCACGTCGTGCTCGCGCATATCTCCGGGAAGATGCGCATGCACTACATCAAGATTCTTCCGGGCGACAAGGTGACGGTCGAGCTCACGCCGTACGACCTGTCCCGGGCGCGGATAACGTTCAGGGCAAAGTGATTCAGGTATCGGAAGTCAGTGGACAGAGGACAGATACGACGGCGTCTTCGATGGCGCGCCATGAAGGCGCGGTGAACCGCTGTCATGGGAGAAGCAATGAAAGTGCTCGCATCCGTCAAGAAAATCTGCCGCAAGTGCAAGATCGTCCGCCGGCACGGCGTCGTGCGCGTCATCTGCACGGCCGACGCGCGCCACAAGCAGCGGCAGGGTTGAATCACGACATCGCATCAATTGCCCGCAGCCAGAAGCTGACGGCGGAGAACTGAATCATGGCCCGTATTGCAGGTGTAAACATTCCGAACCATCAGCACGCGGAGATCGCACTGACGGCGATCTACGGCATCGGCCGACCGCGCGCGAAGGCGATTTGCGTCGCGGCGGGCGTCGCGCCCGACTCGAAGATCAAGGACCTGACCGACGCGCAGATGGACAAGCTGCGCGAGCACATCGGCAAGTTCACCGTCGAGGGCGATCTGCGCCGCGAGGTGACGATGAGCATCAAGCGGCTGATGGATCTCGGCTGCTATCGCGGCGTGCGCCATCGCAAGGGCCTGCCGGTGCGCGGCCAGCGCACGCGCACGAATGCGCGCACGCGCAAAGGTCCGAAGAAGGGCCGCACCGTCGCGCTGTCGAAGGGCGTCACCAAGTAACGAACGAATCACCAAGGATCATCGATGGCACAGCAACCGTCGCAGAAGCAGGCCGCCGCGCGTACGCGCAAGAAGGTCAAGAAGAACGTGTCGGAAGGCATCGCGCACATTCACGCGTCCTTCAACAACACGATCATCACGATCACCGACCGCCAGGGCAACGCGCTGTCGTGGGCGACGTCCGGGGGCGCCGGCTTCAAGGGTTCGCGCAAATCGACGCCGTTCGCAGCGCAGGTCGCGGCGGAATCGGCTGGTCGTGCGGCGCAGGAGTACGGCGTGAAGAACCTCGAGGTGCGCATCAAGGGGCCTGGCCCGGGGCGCGAATCGGCCGTGCGCGCGTTGAATGCGCTCGGTCTCAAGATCAGCAGCATTTCCGACGTGACGCCGGTGCCGCACAACGGCTGCCGGCCGCCGAAGCGTCGGAGGATCTAACCGTTCGGACAAAAGTGAAAACCTACTTTTGTCCGGTTGATGACCTGGAAATCGCGGGCGAAGCCCGACGATTTCCAGTGGAAAAGCAGGAGTACATACGTGGCTCGTTATAGCGGACCGAAGTGCAAGCTCGCGCGCCGGGAAGGCACCGATCTCTTCCTGAAAAGCGCGCGCCGCTCGCTCGACTCCAAGTGCAAGCTCGACACCAAGCCGGGGCAGCACGGCGTGAAGTCGGGCATGCGGACGTCTGACTACGGCAAGCAATTGCGCGAGAAGCAGAAGCTCCGTCGCATCTACGGCGTGCTCGAGCGGCAGTTCCGCCGCTACTTTGCCGAGGCGACGAAAGGCAAGAGCTCGACAGGCACGAACCTGCTGCAGCTTCTCGAGTCGCGCCTCGACAACGTCGTGTATCGGATGGGACTCGGCTCGACGCGCGCCGAGGCGCGGCAGCTCGTGTCGCACTGTTCGATCACCGTCAACGGCAAGGTGCTGAACGTGCCGTCCGCGCTGCTCAAGGCGGGCGACGTCGTCGCGACCACCGACAAGGCGAAGTCGCAGCTGCGCATCCAGGACGCGCTGCAGCTCGCCGAAAAGGTCGGCTTCCCGTCGTGGGTGCAAGTCGATCCGAAGAAGATGACCGGCACGTTCAAGGGTGCGCCGGATCGCTCCGAGTTCGGTCAGGACATCAATGAAAGCCTCGTCGTCGAGCTGTATTCGAAATAGATAGGACTATGTACGACGGCCGCGGCGATCGCCGCACGCCGTCGTGTACATCGGACTTTTTCCGAGGAACCGCATGCAGAGCAACGTTCTGTTGAAACCCCGCATCATCGACGTGCAGAGCATGTCGCCGTTCCACGCCAAGGTGGTGATGGAGCCATTCGAGCGTGGTTACGGGCACACGCTCGGCAACGCGCTGCGTCGCGTGCTGTTGTCGTCGATGCCCGGCTACGCGCCCACCGAAGTGAAGATCACCGGTGTGCTGCACGAGTACTCCGCGCTCGACGGCGTGCAGGAGGACGTCGTTGATGTCCTGCTG
>JAICVH010000380.1 GCA_025935435.1 Burkholderiales bacterium | reverse complement strand
CGTCAACAATTACCTGAAGGGTCGAACGCCGCCGGCATTCGATCTCTTGTACTGGAACGGCGACTCGAGCAACCTGCCCGGGCCGATGTACGCGTACTACCTGAAAAACCTGTATCTGAGGAACCGGTTGCGTGACCATGGCGCGCTGACGATGCTTGGTGAATCGATCGATCTCGCGCGCATCGAGGTGCCGGCGTATGTGTACGCATCGCGAGAGGACCACATCGTTCCGTGGCACAGCGCGTACAGGACGCTCGCGTTGCTTGGCGGGTCGACGATGCGCTTCGTGCTCGGCGCTTCAGGTCACATCGCCGGTGTCGTCAATCCGCCGGCATCGGGCAAGCGCAACTACTGGATGAATGACGCGCGCGTCGAAAGCGCGGACCGATGGCTTCAAAGCGCGGTCAGCCATCCGGGTAGCTGGTGGCCGGATTGGTACCAATGGCTGCGCGCGCATGCGGGCGGCAAGCGCAAGGCGCCTGCCGCCGCCGGTAACGCGCAGTACCCGCGGCTGATCGCCGCACCGGGTCGCTACGTCGTCGAGAAGACCCGTTGAGCGGTTCAGCCGACGGTGGGCGTCACCGTCGATTGCGCCGCAGCTGCACGACAGCACCGACGATCATCAGTGTGATCATCAGTAACATGGTCCACTCGGAAAGCGTCGGCACTGCCGTCGGCGCCCCGGCAGCGAGCGGCAGGACATAGGACAACGTTCCAGTGAGGCTGAAGCTCGAAAGGAACGCGGTCGCAAGCGGCACGGATGACGGATCTGCAACGCCGGTGTCGTTGATGAACGCGACCAGCGTAAACGTTGTCGTCCCGTTTGGAAGGCTGGTAGCGCTCCCCGGCACGAAGCCCGCATAGACGTACGGGTTGTTGCCGCCACCGAAATCGAACGTGCCCGGCCCTGCAGCGGCGCCGTTCGAACCGAAGATCACCGCGTCGCCGATCGTCGTGCCGTTCAGTTGGACGACGCCCTTGTCATCCGGAAAAAAACTGTTGAGCGTGAACTGGATATTCGTCGCGCCCGCCGGAATGGAGACGACGAAGCGCGAATTCCACACGCCCGGGCCGCCGGTCGGCATCGTCGTGCCCGTTCCACCGTCCGAGCGCAACCAGGACGCCGCAACTGACGAATCGACATCGACGGTGACCGTTTGCGCCTGCGCGTTGCCGCAGAAGCCGAGGATACCGAACAGAACGATCCACCAGGCGCTGCTGTTTTTTCTCATAGTGGCCTCCCAGCACGTGAACAGCGAGTGAACAGCGAAGATAGGCGACGGGCCTTGGACGCGTCGGTCCCCTGACGAGCGAGGCGTAGGCGATTGGATCGTGTTGGAGCGGCCTATGTCAAGCACCGCCGCGAAACGATCGCTCGAGAGCAAGCTTTTGTGGCGAAAATCGTGCAGCCCCTTCAATCGCCCGGAAGCTTGCCGATCTTGACGTCGATCGCCGCAAAGTACGCCGCCACGTTTTCGATGTCCTGATCGGACAGCGATGAAGCGACGACCGTCATCGCCTCGTTCCGGCGCGCGCCCGATTTGAATGCGTGCAGTTGCGTGACGAGATAGCCTTCGATCTGCCCGGCGATGTTCGGCGCGTCGGGCACCTTGGAAAGCCCGTCCATTCCGTGACACGCCTGGCAGAGTTGCGCCTTGACGCGTCCGGCCCTGACGTCACCTGCAGCCGCCGCATGGCTCGCCGCGGCAGCGAGCGACGCCACCGCGACGACCCGCATACATGACAACGCGACCCAAGCGCGCGCACGCCGGCCCCGGTCGGGGCCGGTGCGAAGTTGCATCGGTTACTTTCCGTCGTACCAGATGCGATAAAGCGCGCCGACGAGATCGTCCGATACGAGCAGCGATCCATCGTGCAGTTGTGCGACGTCGACCGGCCGTCCGAGGTAATAGCCGTTGTCATTCCAGCCCTCTGCGAACGCCTCCGACTTGCCGGCGACATGACCGTCCGGCTTGAGAAACGTCACGAGGACGCGTGCGCCGATCGGCACGGTGCGGTTCCACGAACCGTGCTGGGTGGAGAAAATTGCGCCGCGGTACTTCTCCGGAAACATCGTGCCCGTATAGAACACAAGTCCCAAGTCGGCCGCGTGAGCCGCCTGCTCGACTTCCGGGAATACGACGCCGGTCGGCGGCGTATCGGCCTTGTACTCGTTGGTGCGCGTATGGCCGCCGCCGTACCACGGGAATCCGAAATTAAGCCCGCCCTTTTCGACGCGATTCAATTCGCCGGGCGGCTGGTCGTCTCCCATGCCGTCGACCTGGTTATCGTTGGTCCAGAGTGTCCGATCCTTCGGGTTGAAATCCATGCCGACCGGGTTGCGCAAGCCGGCCGCATAAACCTCGCGATTCTTGCCGTCGCGATCCATCCGGATGATGCCGCCGATGCCCATCTTCGTATACATCGCAAGCTTCTCTTTGGGCGGCACGTTGTACGGTTGACCGAGCTGAATGTAGAGCTTGTTGTCCGGCCCGACGCGGCAGGGCCGCGCGGTGTGGTTGTAGCTTTCCTCGTCCTTCGGAATGAGCTGGCCTTCCGGGACGATCGCATTGGGAACGACGTCGGGGCTTTCGTAGAAGAATTCCGCAGCTGGATATTCGACGACGCGGTTCTGCTCGACGACATAAAGAAAACCGTCTTTCGAAAAGCACGGTCCGTTGGGAATTTTCTTCGGCAGCGTCGGCGCGAATTCCTTCACTTCGTCGCCCACGCCGCCGCGCGAACGGTCGGTCACCGCATAGATCTTCGTCTTGCGCGTGCCGACGAACGTCACGATGCCTTGCGGACCCACGGCGATGTGCCGTGCGTCAGGTACGAGCGCGTACAGCGAGATGTGAAATCCGGGCGGCAGCTTGATCTTCGACAGGTTCTGCTTGACCTGGTCGGCCTTCGCGCCGGTCTGCGGGATCGGTTGCCAGTCGACTGCGATGTTCGTCTGCCTCATCGCGTTCAATGTCTCGTACTCCGTCGCCGCCTGCGCAGCAGCAGCGGCGAGCGCGAACGTCAACAGCACCACGGCTCTACTCGGATGAACGGTCATCGTTGCCTCCATGAGCGGACAATCGAACTCCGGCGCCGGGGACGCCGGCGCCGATGCGGTGAAACTTTCGCGACACAGTCGCAAACTCTAGTCGGTCGCATGCGAAACATCAACTCGCAACGTTTGCGCTACCATGGCGACGGCACCCGCTTCTGAACCGCCCGACTCCACGGAGATTCCCATGACCGACATCGTCATTGCTGGCGCACTGCGCACGGCAATCGGAAAATTCGGGGGTACGCTCGCCAAGACGCCTGCGCCCGATCTCGGTGCCGCCGTGATCCGAGCGTTGCTCCAAACCAGCGGCGTCAAGCCGGACGCCGTGTCCGAAGTGATCATGGGACAGGTATTGACTGCGGGAAGCGGTCAGAATCCCGCGCGTCAGGCGTCGATCAGCGCGGGGCTTCCGCACGCGATTCCGGCAATGACGATCAACAAGGTGTGCGGATCCGGATTGAAGGCGGTGATGCTCGCGGCGCAGGCG
>JAICVH010000313.1 GCA_025935435.1 Burkholderiales bacterium | reverse complement strand
GATTTATCGGCGTCGTTCCGGCAAGCCGCCGCTGCGAGCGATCGTCGTGATGCTCGCGGGACTTTTGCGCGAGCGCGGCGCCCTCGATGAGGCGCTGCCGCTGTATGAGCAGGCGATCGCGATGGCGCCTGCAGCAAGCGCCGGCGAATGGTTCAACCTCGGACGCCTGTTCGCCGAGCGCGACGAGCCCGCGCCGGCGCGCGACGCTTACCGCAAATCGTACGAGCTCGATCGCCGTGATCTGCGCGGCGCACTTGCCTCGCGGCTGTCCTTGCCGATGATCTATGCGTCGGCAGCACATCTGTCCGCAGCTCGCGCGGATTACTCGGCCGCACTCGATCAACTCCACGCGATCGCGGACCGGCTGGTCGATGGACTGACGACGAATGAAGTGCTGGACGGGTTGCGCTGGACGAATTTTTTTCTCGCGTACCAGGGGGGCGACGATCGCCCGTTACAGGAGTCGTACGGCGCACTGGCGGCGCGAATGATCGATCGCGGTGCGCCGGGCTGGCGCGCTCCTTTGCGGCTGCGCCCGAAGAACGGCCGCCGCGTGCGCGTCGGCTTTGCATCGGCGTTCTTCCACGTCGGCACGGCGGGTCGCTATTTCCGCAGCTGGTTGACCGATCTCGATCGTGAACGCTTCGAGGTGCGCGTGTATCACCTGTACCCCGGCCTCGACGACATTGCGTCCGAAATCAGGGCGCGCGCCGATCGGTTCGTCGAATTCGGCGGCAGTCGCGCGCGGCCTTCGGTGATTGCACCGGTCATTCGCGACGACGAACTCGACGTCCTCATCTATCCCGAGCTCGGTATGGACCACACGTCCTTCGCGCTCGCGGCGTTGCGGCTTGCACCGCGACAGCTTGCGGGCTGGGGACACCCGGTCACGACGGGGCATGCGACGATCGACGCATACGTCACGTGCGGTGACATGGAACCGGCCGACGCGGACGCGCACTACACGGAGCGGTTGCTGCGACTGCCGGGCATCGGCACGAACTACCGGCGTCCGGCGCTTCCCGCGCCGGTTCCGCGCGCGCATTTCAGCCTTCCCGACGATCGCGCATTGCTGTTGTGCCCGCAGTCGCTGTTCAAGGTGCATCCCGACAACGACGACCTGTTCGCTCGCGTGCTCGCCGCGAACGCAAATGCCGTGCTCGTCATGTTCGATGGCCGGCATCCGAACGTCACGCAACGCTTCATGCAGCGGATGCGGGCGGCGTTCGAGCGACACGACGTGTCGCCCAAGGACCGAATGATCGTGTTGCAGGCGCTTCCGCACGACGATTACCTCCGCGTGAATCTCGTGTGTGATGCGATGCTCGACACGCTCCACTGGTCGGGCGGCAACACCACACTCGATGCGCTTGCATGCGGCCTTCCCGTCGTCACGTTGCCCGGCGCGTTCATGCGCGGCCGCCAGAGCGCCGCCATGCTGCGCCAGGTTGGCGCCGAAGCGTTGATCGCGACCGATGCGGACGATTACCTCCGCATCGCGTCACGACTCGTCGACGATCGAGCGTGGCGTGCACGCACTGCACAAACGATTCGCGACCACCTCGGCGCACTCTTCGATCGCCAGGAGCCGGTTCGTGCGTTCAGCGAACTGCTGCTTCAAACCACCTGATCGAAGGTTTGGAGCGCGCGGGCGACGTTGGTGATCACCGCTGCCCAGTCACCGATCGCAGGCTGGCGAAACAGGCGCGCGCTCGCATACCAGGGCGTTCGGTCGCCCGTGACACCCCACCGCCAATCCGGCGCATACGGCAGCATGACGAACACCGGCTTGCCAAGTGCGCCGGCAACGTGGGCGACGCTCGTGTCGACGGTGACGACGACATCCAGCGTATCGATGAGCGCGGCCGTTTGCGACCAATCGGTATCGGGCGGGAGGCGCACGATCGAGCGTGTCCTTGGCAATCCGGTGATCGCCGCTTCGCGGGGGCCCTTCTGCAGCGAGTACCAGTCGATATCGGTGAGTTCGAAGAGCGGCGCAAGCGCAGCCACGGGAATCGAACGTCGACGGTCGTTCAGATGGTGTGGCGCACCCGACCAGACGAGTCCGACGCGTTGCGCGGCGGGTCGCTTGATGTCACGTGACGATGAGCGAGGCGGCAGAGCGTCGGCGCGCAGGTACGCCGATCCTTCGATATCGCGCGCGCCGATGTCGAGCATGCGGGCGATCGACAGCATCGGCAACTCGGCGTCGCACGAAGGCAACGGCGCTCCGGTCGCAACCGTCGCGGCGACTCCGGGCGCGGTCGCAAGCAACGGCGCGAGATCGGCCGGTGCCTGGACGACGACGCGAACGCTACGCGCGGCCAAGGTACGCGCGTAGCGAACGAACTGGACGGCGTCACCGACGCCCTGTTCCGCCGTCACGAGCAGCGTCTTGCCAACGAGGTCCTGGCCGTTCCAGCGCGGCGTCGCCAATGTTGCGGTGCGGCCGCCGAGTTCGGGAAGCCGCAGCCGCCACTCGTATTCGCGCCAGCCCTCGGCGTACTGGCGATCGGCGAGCAGCGCAAGCGCGAGATTCCAGTGCGCGTGCGCAAAATCGGGTGCGATGCGCAGGGCGCTGCGATACGCGGCGATCGCCTCGCCGAGCCGGTTTTCCGCCTGCAGCGCCAGCCCCAGGTTGTTCGATGCCGTCGCGTGCGACGGAGCGAGTGCGAGCGTGCGGCGGTATTCGGCGATCGCTTCATCGTTGCGATCGACGGCGGCCAGCACGAGCCCCAGATTGTTGTGGAACTCCGGCTCCGCGGGGACCAGCGCGGTCGACCGTTCGAGCAGCGGCAACGCCTCGGTGAAACGCATGCGTTGGAACAAAGCGACACCGAGGTAGTGCAGCGCGAGCGGATGGTTGGAATCGACACGCAATGCATCCCTGTAGAGACGCTCGGCGCCGTCGATGTCGCCCCGGCGATGGAGTGCGACGCCCTGCTGGGCGAAGGCGAGCGCAGATGACGGCGTTCCCGCGGTCGGCGGCGTCGAGATGGGCGTGGATGATGCGTGCGATGCCGATGCCATGGAGGTCGGTTGTGTCCGTGGTGCGGACGCCGTGGATATCGACGGCGCCGGCGCAACCGTTGATGATCGCGTCGTGGCCGACGACGTTGCGCTCGGCGTCGACCCAAGCGCGCCGTGGCAATGCTTGTAGCGCTTGCCGCTGCCGCAAGGACACGGGTCGTTGCGCCCGGCCGTCGGACCACTCGCAAGTGCCGTTTCCGCGCGCGCAAGCAACGTTCGCGCTTCGCCGTCGTCCGGCAGCACGGCGAGGCGTCGTCGTGCGAGCGCCGCCGCAGCGCTCCATTGCCCTAGCGCAATGCAGTTTCGGAGCAGCTGACCAAGCTGCAGCGAGCCTGCAATCGCGTCAGATAAGCCCACGGCGAGCTCCGCCAGCTCGGGCTCCGGAACGACGCGGCAGAAGTTGTAGAGGCCATGGAAGCCGAACGGCATACCGGTTGGATACGCCGCTTCGAATGCGAATCGATCGGCGAGCGCATCGTCGGCGTAGCGAATCCCGTATTCACGTTCGAGCAGCGGCCGATGCGCGCGACCAATCGTGATGTCCTCGGCCTCGACGAGATCGATTCGTGGATCCTGCAGCGCTTCGAGAAGCTTGCGGGAGCGAAGCGAAAAGCCGCCGTTGCCGACGCGCATCCCGTCGTTGAACCAGAACCACTTTGCGCCGATGTAATCGCAGTCGAGAAAGGCGGGATCGAACGCCGTCGGATTCACCACGTAGCCATCCCACTGGATCAGCAGGACGTGCGCGGTCGCAACCTGCGCCAGCAACGATTTCAGGACAAAACGCGAATAGGCGTCACGCGAGGCGATCGGAGCGATGCGGCGAACCTCGATGCCTTCCGGGACGTGGATGCCTGCCGGTATCGCATCCGTCATCAGCACGGTAGCTGCGAAGCGCAGCGAAGCGCGTGAACGATCGAGCGCACGCAGGGCCAGCGCGTGGTTCGCCGTGTCCACGCACGCGAGCGTGACACTCCGAAGATCGCGCATCTACGCGCCGACAGCGGCTGGCGCCGGT
>JAICVH010000172.1 GCA_025935435.1 Burkholderiales bacterium | reverse complement strand
GTTGGCCAACGGTTGCACGAGCTCGCGCAGTCACCGCAACAGCTTTATCCGGATAGCGACGAAGGCCGTGCGCGCATTCTTGCCGACTACCAGGCGATCATCGACGAAATCAGTGTCGGACTCGATCCGTACTTCGCGACCAAGCCGAAGGCGAAGGTCATCGTGAAGCGCGTACCCGCGCTTTCCGAGAAAACCTCGCCGGCGGCGTACTACATCGCGCCCGCGCTTGACGGATCGCGCCCTGGGACGTTCTTCGCGAACCTGCACGACGTCAACAAGACCGCCAAATTCGGGATGCGCACGCTCGCCTATCACGAGGCGGTCCCCGGCCACCATCTACAACTTTCGATCGCGCAGGAGGTCAAGGGGCTGCCCATCTTCCGCAGCGTCGTCCCGTTCACGGCTTACGGCGAAGGCTGGGCGCTTTACGCCGAGCAGCTTGCGTGGGAAGCGGGCTACGAAAAGAATCCGCTGGACGACCTCGGACGTCTACAGGCGGAGCTCTTCCGTTCGGTTCGGCTCGTGGTCGACACCGGCATGCACAGCAAACGTTGGACGCGCGAGCAGGCGATCGACTACATGATCGCGACCACTGGAATGTCCGCAGCCGAAGTCGTCGCCGAAATCGAGCGCTATCTGGTGCAGCCGGCCCAGGCGCTTGCGTACAAGGTCGGCATGATGAAGATCCTGCAGCTCCGTAGCCACGCTCGTGAAGCGCTGGGAAGCAAGTTCAACCTGCGTGAATTCCACGACGAGGTCCTCAAAAACGGGGCGATGCCGCTTGGGACGCTCGAGCGCGTCATCGAGGACTACGTGGCGCGAAAGAAGAGTCCTTGACGCTTGTCGTTCGCTTCGGCACGTCACCTCATCGAATGCAGACCGATCATGTTCTCTTCCGTGTCGGTGAAATGCGCGATGAACCCGTACTTTCCGATCGCGAACTTGTCTTTGATGATTCGACCGCCCGCGGCGGGAATGCGCTTCGCTTCCACGGCACAGTCATCGCACGAGAAATACACGATGACGCCGTTACCAGTGGCTGGTCCGCCTTCCATCTTCACGAGCGCACCCGACGTACCCGAACCAGCTGGTTCTGATGGAAATGCCCACATCTCCGTTACGCCGGCCGCTGGCGTATCCAAACGTTCCAACTCGATCCTGAAGACCGACTCATAGAACTTCCTCGCGCGCGCTGACTCCTGCACATAGATCTCGAACCAATTGACCGGATTGTTCCTCATATCGCGACTCCATTAAGGAATACAGGATCGCAGGGCACGTCGATGCAAATTGCGTGTCCGTTGCATCCTAAGGGCACGCGGTCGCAGTCGCGGACAAGGTATTGCGGCGTCGAGAATGATCGCGATGGTGGACCGGCGACGGGCCCCGCTCAATGATCGTCGTCTTCGAGTTTTTCCAAAACGTCGGCGGCGAGCGGCAGTGTGGAGATGACGCCGATGGAAACCAGTGTCCATCCGAGTGTGCGTCGGTGGTCGCGGGGCATTCGGTCGCTCAACAGCAGAGCGACACCCGCGCCCAGCGCGGCGCGCGTCCCGGCGATCAACGCGAGTTCCCGCACCGTCAGCGTTACCTGCTTCACCAATGATCACCTGTTGTGCTTCGTACGTGCTTCGCCAGTATCACCTGTTGTGCTTCGTACCTGCTTCGCCAGTATCACCTGTTGTGCTTCGTACGAGCATGCAGGACCGGAATTTGAGCCCGACCGCGCCCTTGGTGCGCAGCACTTGGGACAGCTAACCGACGAGGGCGTTCGTGGGCGCCGCCGTCCTCTCCGATGAAGTGGCCACCGCGCGCGCCGATGTGTCCTACGCGCGTTTCATCGACTGCCCTATGCCCCTGACGTCGTTGACCGCGGAGAATCAGGGGTTGGCCGCAGTTTCGCCAATCAGCGAAAACATCAACGCGGCTGTACATAGGAGATAGACGATGAACGCATTCAGAACCAAGCTGCTGGTCGGACTGTTTGTTCCTGCGCTCGCCATGGCGTCCAGCGTGGCATCCGCAACGGGAGACACCGGTAAGGTAACTGGTCAGGCCGCGACCAACGGAAGTACCAACACGGGCGACAAGAGCACTGCGACGACTACCAACACAACGGATAAGAGCACTGCGACGGACATGCGTTCGGGTAAGAGCTCGACGGCGAGCGGTGCGTTCGCGCGACTCGACACCAATCACGATGGCAAGTTGAGTTCCGCCGAGGTGGCAGGCGACACCAAGGTCAAAGGCATGTGGAAGAAGTTCGACGCTAACAATGACGGAATGGTGAGCGAGGCGGAATTCGCCGCCCACGAGGCCGAACTGAAATAGAAGCGGCGGAGTTGGGCAACCGGAAATCGCCGCCCATGAGGTTCGAACTGAAATAGCAGCGACGTAGTTAGGTTACAGCAATAGATCGGGGCGTCATATGGCGCCCCGATTTGTTTGTATTAATCGCCCCAACCCGCCTTGCTGCCACACGTTTCCTCCGCGTGCCCGCGCTAGTGGGAGTGATAAGCGATTTCGATACCTTACGTGTGTGCGCGACCTGGGCGCTTAGTGGACGTCGAATCTAGCGACAGCTTGGCGCGCCCGGTATGCCGCCCCGCGCGCGGATTCGCGTCAGCATGGCGTGGGCCGGTACCTTCATGGGCTCGCCGTATTGCGCCACAGCGAGGTGCGCCGCACGACACGCGCGCTCCGGATTCCCACTCACCGTGAACATTACATACATTGCCTTCACGGCGTCGGCCTCGCGTCCCTCCAGCGAGCTCGCGACTGCGAGCGTTCCCCAATCCTCAACGCGCCCCGCAGGAAATGTCTGCCCGCGGGCTGCCAACGCGTACAGCGCAAGTCGACGCGCCAATGCCGGTTGCGCAGGTTGTACCTTGAGATAGTAGAACGCAAGATTGCCCGTGACCTCGGCGTCGTTCGGGTTCGCCCGAAACGCCCGTTGCTGCAAGCTGAATGCACGGTCTATGTCTTGTCGTTCCCATGCAGCGCGCGCCTCGGCATTTAGTCGACGTGCGAGCGCTGGCGATTCGGTCGGTACGTGTGGAGTCCCCGCCACTGAACGCATCGACCGAGCGACCTGCACCACCTTTTCTTCGTCGCCGGGGCTGACCGTGGCTGCCAGAGCCAACACCCGCGCGACGTCGCGTTCAGTCCGCGCCGCTACGTCCTCGAGCACGGGGGCCCGCACCATCGCTGGCGTGCCCTCATACGGTCGCGCAGGCGGCATGGATGGCCTCTCCGTTGGCGCTTGGGGCGCGGTAGCCGGTGGGCTGCGTTCGGCGGCCGGCGGAGGCGTTGGTGGTTGCGCAGTCGACGATTCACGCTCTTGTGACAAGGGCGGCGGCGATGTGTCAGCCAATGCCGATTGCGTATCGCGCGGTTGCGCGGATGACACCGAAGGCGGCGCCTGTTGCGACTGCGTTGAGGTTGCCTCTCGTTCCACGGGGGCGCTATCGCCCGGTTCGGCGTGTTGTGTGACGCTCCGCGCAGCGTTCGCCGCACGCTGCACGGTGGCGACATCAACGGGTAGGGTGCTCGTTCCGCGCTTGGCTAGAGGTTTCTGCACATCGTTCGCGATCTCGCGGTCGTTCGCGGCAAGCGAGGGGGCGTTCGAAATGCGCGCATCGGCCGGCTGCGGCGTAGCGGGTCCGCTCTTGACGTCCGAATCTGCGTCCCGCGTCAGCACCGGACCGCCTTGCCGTTGATCGCGCGGAGATATTGCGGGACCGCCTTGCGGTTGATCGCGCGGATATATTGCGATGCCCAACACGACCAGGAATGTAGTGACGACGATCGCGTGCGCCGGGCGCGCCCGAAAAGGAAGTTGCACAAACCCCGGGGCCGGGTTGGCGAAGCGCGCCTGTTCGTGTATGGGTCGTGCGTGTGGTGGCGAGCTACTTGCCGCTGACGGCGAATTGCGAGGCGTGGCCGAATGCGCGCTCTCCACACGCGTCGCTTGCGGAACGGGGCGTTGCGTCGCAAGCGCAGATGTTCGGCGCTCTCTGGGCGCCACGGGTGTCTTCGAGGGCGAGCCGAGTGATGGGACTGCGGCGCGTTGCGCGGCCACGATTTGCGACCGATTCCTCAGAACCGACGGCGCCACAATTGCTGCACTCGGCCCGGCAGCCACATTCTGTCCTGCTGCGACTCGGGGTCGTCGGACTGCAGCGTGACTCCGCGAGGTGGTTGTGTTTGGTGGGGTGCGAGATTGCGCTGAGACGGCGCTTAGCGTGGACGTAGCAGTTTGCGCCGCATCACTGGTGTGCGAAGGCACTGCACACGGCGTCGAAGTGGTAGCGGGCGCAGACGGCATTGACCCGAGGGCTCTACGACAGGAGGTCTCGACAGAGGTGAGTGACGTGGATGGCGCCTCTGCAACAACTGTGGCGTCTGCGGGCGCCAGCGCGAATCCCTGCAACAACGATGTGACGAGCTCGGGCTCCTGCATACCGGCTTCACACATGTCTATCAGTGTCTGATGGGGCCATACAGCCCCGACCTGGCGGTCGTGCGCATCGTCCAGGGCTGCAAGCAATGCCATCGCGCGGGAATGGCGTTCGGCGCTCCACCCGTCGGACGACGCCAGCGCCGACGTGTCGGCATCGGGCAAATAGAGGCGAAGCATTGCAGCCAGGCTATATAGGTCGCAGCGCCAGTCCAGCGCCTCCATCGGACGGAGATCCCCCGCCCGCCCGGCCTCCAACGCCGCCTGCAGCCGCGGTGACTGATATGGATACTCCGCGTGCGAACCAATCGGCACCGGGCTCACAAACGGCTCCGCGGGTAACCGCGAGAAGGCAAAGTCGATCAGCGCAAGGCGTGCGAACTGCATGCCGATGCGTGAACCGGAAACGTCCGCACCAAAAGCGGCGGGCAACACGGGCACGCAAATGTTGTCGGGCTTTACGTCAAGGTGCACCAGCTGCAGCAGATGGAGCGTCTCAAGTGCGCGCAACGTGTGATGCGCGAGCGCCCACCAGTGCGCACAGTCGGCAAACACATGTGGCAGAACGCGTGCATCGCGTTGCACACCGAGCAGCGTTACCCAATGCTCGACCGTTACGCCGGCATCGAAGGTCTGCATGGCTTCGGTGCGAGCATCGAAGCCCACGAGTCCCGGGATGCAGCGCACGCCATGGCCCATGAGGTGCGCAAGGATGCGTGACTCTCGCGCCGTCCAGGGACGAAAGTCACCCTCTGCCGTGGCTAAAAATCGTTTCGTGTACCGCCGCCGCTCGCCCGGCGCCGCCGCTTCGCGGAATACCTCGACGTAGCGACTCGTCGGCATCTGCGCCCGCGAGCGACCGAAGACATCGTCGACCCGTGCAGCCATCATCGTGTAGCTCCGCGGGTCACACGCGGAAGCGTCAGCCAGAACATCGCATGCTCGACGTTGTTCATGCCGTCAGCGGGCCCTAAGGTGTACGGTTTACCGAGTTCGGAAGGCGGTCGGGCGCAGCGGCTAGTCACGGGTATTAGCGTCACCATGGCTGCGTCCAAGGTTCGTTTGAGTCATCAGCTCCTTGGAAGTGCGGTTGTACGTATGGCCACTTGTAACGAGGCGTTGCTTTGCCCCGCAACGGCCAGTTATATCGCTGTTGTCGCCGCACGCAACGCACCTGTCGGCCAGGTGCGGCGTCATTCGACAACCCCGTGTTGTGGGTTCCCGTGACGGCCACGAGATGCCATTTTCACTGGGAGACGGCTACCACGACGAATTTCGCAGACGCGCGCGTACCGGCTGGCAGGCGTCCAACTTCGCTCGCGAAGGGGCGGCTCGATGTTCGAAATCTTCCCGCACTCGCCGTCGCTCAACGCGCACTGCCCGATGCAGTGCTTGATGCTCGGCGTCTACCTCCGTATTGGTGTGCGAGT
>JAICVH010000063.1 GCA_025935435.1 Burkholderiales bacterium | reverse complement strand
TTGCCACTTGGCGGCGACCAGGACGCCGATCCGAAGGCGGAGGGCGGCGAGGGTGGGGCGGTTACCGGAGCTGCGATAGGGACTGCCGTCGGCGCGGTCGCGGGTCTCGCGGCAACGCCACTCGTAGGACCGATCGCGATCGCCGGAGGAGCTGCCGCGGGCGCGTACGCAGGATCGCTGGCCGGCGCAGTGAACAAGATGGGTGACGAACGACCCGCGGCCGAACCGCGACCCGCCGGTGTGATGGTCGCAGTGAACACCGAATCGGCGGAAGACGAGGAACTCGCCGTCGACCTGATGCGTGATCGGGGTGCGCGGATGATAGAGCGCGCGCAGGGTTCGTGGCGCAATGGCAAGTGGACGGATTTCGACCCGGTCAGTGAGCCGGACATCATCGAAATGCGGCCACCCGGCGCGAGCAACGACGCACGGGCGACCCGGCCATGAACGACCAACGACGCACGGGAGACACGGCCATGAACGACCATCGACGCCCGTTTGCGCGTCCACTCTCGCGCCCGCCGACGCTACGCCAGCTGCAGGAGGGCCGCTGGGGTTACATCCTGGCGTGGCTGATCGGCGTTCCGGTGCCGATCCTGATCCTGATCTACCTGCTGCGCGGCTGCACGTAATCCGCGGCGCCTAGCCGCGACCGACGAACGGCATGTTCGTCGCCATCACCGTCATGAACTGAACGTTTGCAGCGAGCGGCAGGCTCGCCATGTAAACGACGGCGCTCGCCACGTGCGCGACGTCCATCAGCGGCTCGACGGCAATCGCGCCGTGCGCCTGAGGAACCCCGGTCGCCATGCGCGCAGCCATCTCGGTGGCCGCGTTTCCGATGTCGATCTGCCCACACGCGATGTCGTAGTTGCGCCCGTCGAGCGACGTCGACTTGGTGAGCCCGGTGATTGCGTGTTTAGTCGCAGTGTACGGCGCAGAATTAGGCCGCGGCGCATGCGCGGAGATCGACCCGTTGTTGATGATCCGGCCGCCTCGCGGCGTCTGCGCCTTCATCATGCGCACGGCGTGCTGCGTGCATACGAAAGCGCCGAACAGATTCGTGTCGATGACCGCGCGCAGCGTTTCCAGCGGTAGCTCGTCGAGCGGGACGGCCGGCGAACCGATGCCCGCATTGTTGAAGAGCAGGTCGAGGCGACCATAGCGCTCCTTGACCGTGCCGAACAGCCGGGCGATCGATTCGGCATCGGTGACATCGGTGACGACGGGGAGCAGGTATTCGCCCCGCGCACCGGCGGCACGCACGGTGGCATCGAGTGCATCGGCGCGTCGTCCAGCGAGCGCGACACGGTAACCGGCTTCGACCAGCGCGAGCGACACGGCCTTGCCGATGCCGCTGCCTGCGCCGGTGACGATCGCAATTTTCGACGCCTCGTTCATCGCCTGCCCTTGTCGTGCGTGAGCCGCGACACTAGCACAGCACCCGCGCGCTGCACGGCGTCTACCGAGCGCTCACGTTGCGTGCGCTCGGGACGTGGTGCGCGTCGTCGCAATCCTGCGGGCGCGAACAACGTCGGTGGCGCGATGGCGTTGCCCTGCGCAAAGTCGACGCCGACGCTGCGCAGTGCTTCGAGCGTGGCCGCGGTCTCGACCGATTCGGCGATCGTCTGCTTGCCCATGACACGGCCGATACGGTGAATCGCCTCGACCATCGCTGCGTCGACCGGATCGTGCAGCATGTTGCGCACGAAACTGCCGTCGATCTTCAGGTAATCGACGGGGAGCTGCTTCAGATACGTGAACGACGACACGCCGACGCCGAAGTCGTCGAGCGCGAACCGGCAGCCGGGCTCGCGTAGCGCACCGATGAAGTCGGCAGCTTTCGACAGGCTGGTCACCGCAGTCGTTTCGGTGATTTCGAAGCAGATGGCGCGATGCGGAATGCGAAAGCGGGCGAAGCTCTCGCGCACGTAATCGAGGAACTGGTCGTCGCCGATCGACGCACCCGATAAGTTGATGGCGTAGGTGCCCGACAATGCATCGTTGTCGCCCGCCGCGCGGCGGTCGGCGAGCAACCGGAACGCCGTGCGAATCACCCAGCGATCGATCGACGGCATCAGGTGATAGCGCTCGGCGGCGGGAATGAAGGCGATCGGTGCGATCAGCTCGTTCTGTTCATCGATCAGGCGCACCAGCAGTTCCTGGTGCAGCACCTTCGGCCCTGCGACGTGCATCGCGTGCATCGGTTGCGCATACAGACACAGCCGATCCTCGGCTAGCGCGCGGTGCAGACGATTCACCCATTCCATCTCGCCGCGCCGGTGCGTGACCTCGGTGTCCTCCGGTCGGTACACCTGTACGCGATTGCGCCCCTTGTCCTTCGCGAGATAACAGGCGGCGTCGGCGGCCGACAGCACGCTCGCGAGCGTGTGCGGACCCTCGGCCAGATTGACGAGGCCGATGCTGACGCCGATCGTGAACGAGCGGTTCTTCCAGGCGAAGCGGAAATCGACGATCGCCTTGCGGAGCGCTTCGGCGATGCGCAGCGCCGGTGCAGGCGGGCAATGCGGAAGCAGCACGCCGAACTCGTCACCACCGAGGCGCGCGAGCACGTCGCCCTCGCGTAGGCGCGGTCGCAACAGCGCGCCGACCTGGCGCAGCAATTCGTCGCCCGCCGCGTGACCGCTCGTGTCGTTGACGACCTTGAACTGGTCGAGATCGCAATAGAGCACCGCGTGCTGGCCTTCCTCCCCTTCGCGATGCTCGACGATCGCACGTACGCGTTGCTCGAATTCGCGCCGGTTGAGGAGACCGGTCAACGCGTCGTGACTTGCGAGGTTCGACAGCCGTGCCGCGTACTGTCGCTCGCGGCTCATGTCCTGCACGACGAGCACGGCACCGACCGTGCGCGCTGCACGGTCCCGAATCGGCGCGACGCTGTAGTCGATCGCGATCGACTCGGCGCCCCGGCAAAGCAGCACGACATTGGCGTCGGCCTCGGTCGTCGCGCCATCGGTCAGTGCACGCGCCACCGGATCGGGTATCGGCGCGCCGGTGGCTTCGTCGACGACCGCGAATACCTCGGCGACAGGGCGCTGGCGCGCCTCGTCGAGCGGCCATCCGGTCAGCCGCTCGGCGATCGGATTCATGAATTCGATGCGACCTGCGGTGTCCACGGTGACGACGGCGTCGGCAATCGAGGCAAGCGTTACCTGTGCGCGTTCCTTTTCCTCGAACAGCAGTGCCTCTGCCTGCTTGCGGCGCTCGATGTCGGATAGCGACCCGACGAAGCGTTCCTCGCTCGCCGCGAGCGCGTCCTGAAGTTCGCGCCGCTGAATGAACAGCCTGCGCAACGTGACGCCCGCGAGCGCGAGCAGGCTCGCCCCGGCGAGGAGCCGAACGACGAGCAGCAGCACTTTCGCAGCAGGATCGAGTTCCTCGAGCAGGAAATCGGTGACGGCGAGGGTGACGATGACGACGACGATGCAGAGGAACGGCCACACCGACGCCATCAGCGGTTCGAGCGGCCCGCCGGCCTTGCGGCGCGCGTTCGCGCCGGAGGCGGGCGCGCCGTGCGCTGTATCGATGCCTGGCTGTTGTGCGACGTCGTTCATCGGTAGTGACTGATGCGCCTCGCTAATCGACCGCGACGTCCGACGCCGCCTGCGCGATGGCAACCGCCTCAGCGTGCGCAGGTGGCGAAGGCGGTGACGCGATTCGTGGTCGCGCGGGCGCCTGTTCGGTGAGCACGCGCCATGAATCGTGCCGTGCGCCGGACGTCCACACCGCCCAATGCAGCGCAGACAACGCGCCGGGGTCGGCGAGCAGTTGATTCTTCTCCGCGGGTGTGAGGTGGTCGAGTCCGTCGTGCAGCGCGCGCTCCGCGAGCGCGGTGTTCATCAGTTCGCGCACACGTCCCGAACCGGTGCGGCCCGCGGCCTGCGCACACAGCAATGCATTGACGATGGGATCGACGACGGCCGCGGCGAAATCGGCAGCGGGCGGCGCATGATGCCAGTGTCGGCGCGTCGCCCGGATGACCGGCGGCGGATGCGATTCCTCGGGAATCAGGAAGTACTTGCGCCGGCGCAGCCGGCGCCCGATTCCGACGCGGCTCGTCAGCACCGACAGCGGAATCGACAGGATCAGCGCACCGACGACAGGCAGCAGCCACCACAGGTACGCAGGATTCAACCACCAGACGATCGCGGCCCACGCGATGCCCACGAGCGTGTGCACGCCGTGGCGAACGAATGCGTGTCGCCAGCTCGTCTCGGCATCGTCGCGCGGCGGCGAATTCCAGCGGACCGCGCGGCCCGCGAGCGCCATCGTGACGAATTGCGTATGGAACAACATGCGGATCGGCGCGAGCAGCGCAGAGAACAGCATTTCACCGGCGAGACTGACGCCGAGGTGCCAACGGCCGCCGTGCGCGACCGGATCGGTGAGCGCGACTCGCAGCGCGGCGAGCACCTTCGGCAGGAACAGCAGCAGCGCCGTTGCCGAGAAGAGCGCGATCGCCCATTCCGGGCGCCATTCAGGCCACAGCGGAAAGAGCTGGTACGGTTCGACGAAGTACCGAGGCTCACGCAACGTGTGGATGGCGAGGAGGACCGTCGAGAGGATCAGAAAGGTGAACCACAACGCCGCCGAAACGTAGGCCATCACACCGGTCATGAACACGGCGCGGTGCGCCGGGTGCAGTCCACGCATCCAGAACAGCCGGAAGTTCATCAGGTTCCCCTGGCACCAGCGGCGGTCCCGCGACAGTTCGTCGATCAGGTTCGGCGGCATTTCCTCGTAGCTGCCCGGCAGGTCGTAGGCGATCCACACGCCCCAGCCCGCGCGCCGCATCAGTGCGGCCTCGACGAAATCGTGCGACAGGATTTCGCCGGACAACGCGCCGCGTCCTGGCAGGCGGCCGATCGCGCAATACTGGATGAAGGGTGCGACGCGGATGATCGCGTTGTGCCCCCAGTAATGGGATTCGCCGAATTGCCAGAAGTGGAGTCCGGCAGTGAACAGCGGTCCGTACACGCCGGTTGCGAACTGCTGGACGCGCGCATACAACGTATCGCGGCCCGCGGCCCGCGGCGCCGTCTGGATGATGCCGGCGTCGGGATTCGCCTCGGCAATGCGCACGAGCGCAGTCAGGCATTCGCCGGTCATCACGCTGTCGGCGTCGAGCACGATCATGTAGCGGTATTTGCGACCCCAGCGACGGCAGAAGTCGGCGATGTTGCCGCTCTTGCGCTTGATGCGGTGCTGGCGCCACCGATAGAACACGCGGCCGAAGCCGTCGACCGCGCGACACAGCGCGAGCCACGCATCCAGTTCGGCGACGCGCGTGTCGGCGTTGGCGGTATCCGAGAGGACATAGAAGTCGAAGCGAGCCAATGCATCGGTCTGCGCAAGCGACTCGTACGTCGAGCGCAGGCCCGCGAACACGCGGCGAACGTCCTCGTTGCAGATCGGCATGACGATCGCCGTGCGTGCGTCTTCCGCAATGGCCGCCGGTGACGTGCCGGCGAGGCGCTGCGAGATCGCATAGCGATCGCGGCCGCGCGCGAGCAGCCAGAACCCGGCGAGCGCCGTCCAGAAACCCGCCGAGATCCAGGCGAAAAGCACCGCGAAGAGCCCGAGGATCGCCATTTCGAGCGGCTGGCGCCCGTGATACGGAAGGATGCGCACCATGTAATCGGTGGCGATCACCGTCTGGCCGATGATGAGCAAGGCGAGCACCAACCGACGGCGCAACGCGTGTCCGCGCCACCGTCTGTCCGCATCGGTCGCGGGCACGACGTCGCCGTCGTCGAATTCGGAATCGTTTGCGTGCGCGGAACGGCCGAGCCACGCGCGCGGCGCCATCGGGCTTCGCGCAAGCCGCGGGGTTGTTTCGAGGCGTTCGCGTCCCTGCACATCACGTGTCACGGGCGGGGGTGCGCTGCCGGCCGCATCGCCGATCGCGAGACGCAACCGCGCACCGATGGTGGCGTGCGCAGCGTTGGCCGCGGTCGCTGCATGTGCGGCGAGTGACGCATGCACGCGGGCAAGTGCGCGACCGACCGTGGCGCCGTGCGCGAGCGCGTCTGCGAACAGCAGCGCGCGCCGTTCGCCGGACACGGGCAGGCGGTGCAGGTAGCGCAACAACGCGTCCGCGACCGCCGGCAACGTGTTCAATTGATCGGGAGGATGTAGCTCCATGTCTCCGACAGCGTGGTGTTTCCCATGCGCAGGAACGCGCGCAGCTCGCCGGGCTTCTTGTCGTCCTGACGCTTGAGGCGCAGCGCGAGCCGCCAGCCGCCGGTCACGTCGTTGCGATACGCGTTCGTTTCGAGTACTTCGATGTTCGGATCCGCGGTCACGACGCCCTGTACGGCAGCGTCGGCGGCGAGCTTGCGCAGCACGGGACCTTCGAAGTCGACGATCATCGCGAGCGTCTCATCGGGTTTGCGTATGTAGCCGTGCCCGCGACGCGTCTGCGTGACGTAAGCAAGCGTCGGCCGCGTCTCGTTGTCCTTCTGCCACAGCATCCGGTATTCCAGGTCGAGCGGCTGTTGCGGCGCCGGCGACACATCGGGCGCGAAGTACGCAACGATATTGTCGTTCGTTTCATCGGGCGTCGGAATCTGCACCAGTTCGATGCGCCCCGCACCCCATTTGCCCTTGGGCTCGATCCATAAGGACGGGCGCGTCTCATAGCGCGCCTCGAGGTCTTCGTACGATGCAAAGCTGCGATCGCGCTGCTGCAGTCCAAAGCCCAGTGGATTGGCGACGGCGAACGACGTCACGAGCAGCCGCTTCGGATTGACGAGCGGCCGCCAGATCCACTCGCCGGTTCCGTTCTGGATCGACAGGCCGTCCGAGTCGTGTACTTCGGGGCGGAAGTCGTCGATGCCGCTGCGGTGGTTCTCGCCGAAGTAGTACATGCTGGTGAGCGGTGCGATTCCGAGCTTCGAAACGTTCTGACGCAGAAAGAGCTGCGCACGTACCTCGAGCACCGTATCGACGCCGGGTTTCAGCACAAAACGGTACGCGCCGGTCGCACGCGGTGAATCGAGCAGTGCATACAGACGCAATTCGCGCGCCTGCGCGTCGGGACGTTCGATCCAGAATTCGCTGAAGCGCGGAAACTCCTCGCCCGACATCAGCGCAGTGTCAATCGCGAGTCCGCGCGCCGACAAACCGTAGTGCTGACCGCGGCCGACGGCGCGGAAATAGCTCGCGCCGAGGAACACCAGTACTTCATCCTTGTAGCGCGGCGAGTTGATCGAATAGTGAACGCGGAAACCGGCGTAACCGAGGCCGCGCAACGTCTTCGGATCGAGACGATTGAGGCCGTAGTCGAACGCCTCGGTGTCGTAACGGATTTCGCGAACGCCGTCGGCGCTCACTTCGTTCATGCGTACCGGTACGTTGTAGTAGAGGCCCTCGTGCAAGAACATCAGCTCGAAAGGCAGCTTCTGCGCCCGCCACCATGCCCGCTCGGGCTTGAAGCGGATGTCGCGGTACTGGTCGTACGTCAGCTCCTGCAGTTCTTTGGGCAGGCTCGCGTCCGGCTTCTTGTACGACTGGGCGGCAAGTTGTCGCGCGCGCTGCGCGACGTCGTCGAAGCCGAACGCCGCGCAGAGCGACGGTAGCAGGAACGCGGCGACTGCGAGCGCTACGGCTCGCGAGATCGACCGGCCGCTAACCGTCAGAAGCAGACGCGCCCGCCAAAGTGACGGCCGAAACCGCCGGCGCAAATCGACGGACCCCAGTACGCGTACGGGCGGGGACCCCAGTAGTACGGCGCCGGATAGCGGTAGTAATAAGGCGTGTACACGGGCGCGGGCTCGACGACGTAATAGTCGCGCGGTCGCGACGCGTCATAGTCGCGAGGCTGCGACGCATAGTCGGGCGGCACGCCGTCATCACCGGGCGTGGTCGGCGTGCGCGCCGACGCGATCTGCCGGGCGATCTGCCACTCGCGCCAGGCGACGAGTCGCGCCGCTTCATCCGGATTCAATTCGCCGCGCGCCACGCGCTGATCGGTGGCGCGGCGATACGCATCGGTACGCGCGTGCAAATCCTGCGCTTGCTGCTGCGTCAGCGTCGGCAGCGGTGGTGGCGTCGACGACTGTGCCCACGTCGGTGTCGAAGCGGCCACTAGCGCAGCAGCGATTCCCGAAATTGCAATCAGATGTTTCATCGCGCGCTCCTTTTCGGAAACAAGGTCGACCCATTTGTACCGCAAATTCGACCCTCTGTGCGAGCACCCGTTCGCGGGGGCGATCATACGCCGCCATTCGTCGCCGTGTCGTCGGCCGACGACGTGCCGACAGCGTGCACCGTGTCAGCGCATTCGTGCGTTGTCCGTTAATGCTGGTGTGATGTTTGCGTAGCATGAACTTGAACGCAGGCACGCATGGATCGGTACCGTCGATGTAGCAATTACACGGCGGATCGGTAGTTCGTCCGTGCATCGTAGGAAATCGCTCACAGCAACCACAGGAAAAAAATGATGATCCGAACCAACGCGCTGTCCGCATGGAGCAGACTGCTGGCGATCACCGCCGCCGTGATGTTCGCAAGCATCGCCTACGCGCAGGCGCCTTCGCCGGACCCGGATGATCCGCCGGTACGCGTCGGGCGGCTGTCGCTTGTGAGTGGCGACGTGAGTTTCTCGCCCGCCGGCAACCAGGAATGGGTGCGCGCGCAGGTCAATCGGCCGATCGTCACTGGCGATCAGCTGTGGGCCGACAACAATGCGCGCGCAGAACTCACCGTCGACAACAGCACATGGTGGCTCGGCGAACAGACGAGCGCGTCGGTGTCGAACCTCGACGACCGCATCATGCAAGTCCAGTTGCAGCAGGGCACGCTCGATTTTCGCGTGCGTCGGCTGCCGTCCGGCAACATCGTCGAGGTCGATACGCCGAATCTCGCATTCACCGTCACGCGACCCGGTCGCTATCGCATCATCGTCGATGCACAGGACGGCTCGACGACGGTCGTCGTGCGTTCGGGCGCAGGCGACGTGTACGGCGAGAACGCTTCGTACGCCGTTGCAAATGGGCAATCGTATCGTTTCTGGGGTACGGACCTCGCCGACAGCGAAGTCGTTTCCATCCCAGCCGGCGATGCATTCGACCGCTTCGTCGTCGAACGCGATCGCCGCTATGAGCGCGTCGTTTCGGCGCGCTACGTGTCGCCCGAAGTCGTTGGCTACGAGGACCTCGATGCGTACGGTGCGTGGAGTGTCGAGGCGAGTTACGGGAACGTATG
>JAICVH010000141.1 GCA_025935435.1 Burkholderiales bacterium | reverse complement strand
TGCGCGGCTCGCTGTACCTCGCGGTGCTGATCACCGCGACGATCTTTGCCGCGGCAACCGGTATCGTCGGGTCGTCGGTGACCCTCCTCGGCGTGATGGCCGCGCCCGCGATGAAACGCAGCCGGTACGACGTCCGGTTGTCCGCCGGCGTGATCACGGCAGGCGGCACGTTGGGGATCCTCATTCCACCGTCGGTGATGCTGATCGTCATGGGGCCGGTCGTCGGCGTGCCGGCGACGGATCTTTTCGCCGCCGCGGTCATACCTGGCCTGCTGCTGTCCGGCCTCTACATCATCTACGCGCTGGTGCGCAGTTATCTGAATCCCGCCCTCGGCCCCGCGCTGCCCATCGAGGAGCGCGCCGCGTCGTTCGGCATCGTCGTCAAGGAACTCGTCGTCGGCATCGCACCGATCGTCGTGGTGATCCTCGCGACGCTCGGCGTCATTCTCGCGGGCATCGCGACGCCGACCGACGCAGGTGCCGTGGGCGCATTCGCCGTGCTGTTGCTGACGCTGCTCTATCGGCGCATGACATGGCCGGCATTCCGCAAAGCCGTCTACGCGACGCTCGAAGTGTCGTGCATGATCCTGCTGCTCGTCGCCGCCTCGAATTACTTCGGCGCCGTGTTCTCGCGTCTCGGCAGCGCCAATCTGATCGCCGAATCACTGCTGACGCTTTCGTTCTCGCCGACAATCATGCTGCTGATCATCCTCGGCATCATCTTCGTGCTCGGCTGGCCCCTCGAATGGGTGCCGATCGTGCTGATCGTCGTGCCGATCCTGTTGCCGCTGGTAACGAAGCTTGGCATCAATCTCGTCTGGTTCTGTACGCTCGTCGCCGTCTGCCTGCAAACGGCGTGGCTGTCGCCGCCGGTCGCACTGTCGGCGTACTTCCTGAAGGGCGTCGTGCCGGACTGGTCGCTCAAGGACATCTACGCGGGCATGATGCAGTTCATGGTGCTGCAAGTCATCGGCCTGTTGCTCGTGCTGTTCTTCCCGCAGCTTGCGCTCTGGTTGCCGGAATTGATGCGCAATTGACGCAGGGATGTAGGATCGAGGATCGAGATCGGCGAAACGCGCGAGCGCGCGACGACTCGCAGGTTGCGAACAGGAGACGAGCATGAATACATCGAACCGGCGTGTCGGCATCATCGGCGTGGGCTTCGGCGCCGCCGTGTATGCACCGGCGTTCTCGTCCGAAGGCTGGGATGTCGTCGCACTGTGCAGCCGCAACGCACAGAACGCCCGCAAGGCCGCCGATGCGGCGGGCGTACCCGACATTCACACCGACCCGATGGACCTGATCCGCCGCGACGACATCGCGGCGATCGGCATCGTCACGCCGCCCGGCGCGCATGCGTCGCTCGCGATCGCCGCGCTCGAGGCCGGCAAACACGTGCTGTGCGAAAAGCCGTTTGCACTCGACGCGAAACAGGGCAGGGCCATGCTCGAGGCCGCGGAGCGCACGGGCCGCACGGCGATGGTCGGTCACGAATTTCGTCATACGCCGCAGCGGGCGTACGTTCGCCAGCTGCTCGACGAAAACTACATCGGTCGCTTCCAGCTCTGCACGATCGAGCTGTATCTCGACCGTTACGTGACGCGCGAACCGCGGCCGCTGACGTGGCTTGCACGACGCGCCGACGGCGGCGGGATTCTGGGAGCGCTCGGCTCGCACTACGTGGATGCGCTGCGGCACTGGTTCGGCGACGTCGCGTCGGTGAGCGGGAGACTCTTCACGTTGCGCCCGGATGTCGTCGATCCTGCCACCGGGCGGATCGTGCAATCCGAAACCGACGACGCGTTCATGTTCACGCTCGACTTCGTGAACGGCGGCACTGCGACGATGATCGCGTCGTTCGCCGCAACGCCTGCGCGCGGTGCGCGGCTCGTCGTCATGGGCGATCGCGGCACGTTGATCGCGGATCAGCCGGGTCCCAATCCAATGGAAGACGGCACGGTGATCGCGAGCCGTGACGGCGCGCCGCTGCAACCGCTGGCGACACCCGCGCAACTGATGCCGTTGACCGACGCGCGCGATCACCGGCTGGCGGCGTTCCGGCTCCTGGTGCGCGACTTCACGCGAGGAATCAACGAAGGCACGTCCCCGGCGCCCAACTTCAGCGACGGCTTGAAATGCCAGCAGGTGCTCGACGCCGTCCGTGAATCGTCCGAAACCGGACGAACGGTTCGAATCGTCTAGTCCGATTCGAGCGCCGCTTCGATCGCGCAACGCGCGGCCGACGTTCCGTGCAGCGCTGCGCCGGCGGGCGCGTGCCGCCAGTTACGCCCCGAGCAGGCTTTCCGGCGACGCATAGCGCTGGCGCAATTCCAACGCCTCCGCGACCGCGCGGTAGGTAATGCGGCCATACGCGATATTGAGCCCGTCGCGCAGGTTCGCGTCATCGGTGAGTGCCCTTTTCCAGCCTTTGGTCGCGAGCGCGAGCACGTAGGGCAGCGTCGCATTGTTGAGTGCAAACGTCGACGTGCGAGGAACGCCTCCAGGCATGTTGGCTACGCAGTAATGCACGACGCCGTCGACGATGTACGTTGGCTCTGCATGCGTCGTCGGGTGCGACGTCTCGAAACAGCCGCCCTGGTCGATCGCGACATCGACGACGACCGAACCGGCGCTCATCCGGCCGATCAATTCCCGCGAAACGAGCTTCGGCGCGGCCGCGCCGGGAATGAGCACGCCGCCGATAACGACGTCGGCGTTGGTGACGTGACGCTCGATTGCGTCGCGTGTCGAGAACACGGTGTTGAGCGGTCTGCCGAACTGCGTCCAGAGCCTGCGCAACACGTCGACGCTGCGGTCGAGCACCCAGACATCCGCCCCCATGCCGAGCGCAATGTGGATCGCGTGCGTGCCGACGACGCCGCCACCCAGCACGACGACCTTGCCCGGGTCGACGCCCGGCACACCGCCGAGCAGAATGCCTTTGCCGCCATGCGCCTTTTCGAGGTAGTACGCACCCGCCTGCACCGCCATGCGACCGGCCACTTCCGACATCGGCGCCAGCAGCGGCAGCCCCCCGACGCGTGATGTGACCGTTTCGTACGCGATGCAAACGGCGCCGCTTTCAAGCAGGTCGGCGGCCTGGTCGGGATCCGGCGCCAGATGCAGGTACGTGAACAGAACCTGTCCGGGCTTCAGCATTCGCCGTTCCGCAGCCTGAGGTTCCTTCACCTTGACGATCAATTCGGCCGCGTCGAACACGTCGCGTGCCGTTCCAACGACACGCGCGCCGGCGCGCCGATAATCGTCGTCGGTCATCCCGATACCCTGCCCCGCATCGTGCTCGACGACGACGTCGTGGCCGTGCACGACGACCTCGCGCACCGATTCCGGCGTGAGGCCGACGCGATTCTCGAGGACCTTGATCTCCCTGGGAACACCGATGCGCATGCACGTCTCCAGCCGATGCGTCGCGCGCAAGGTTACGCCGGCGTCATCGGCGCCGATAGGGCCAGCAACAGAGACAAGGTGGGGTCAGGCGGCGTGGCTCGCCGCGGCGATCGTACACGCGGTCGCAAGCGTCGCGATGCCAGGCGCAATACGCGTCGAATCGATCGATGCAAAGCCAAGGCGCGCGTAATTGCACGGCACACCGCCTCCCTCCGACGCCACGAAGAATACGTCGCCGGGCTCGATCAATACGCCGAGATTCGCCGCTTCCTCGGCCACGCGGCGCGTGTCGACCTGCTCCGGGAAGCGCAACCAGAATGACGAAGCGCCGGCGACCGTCGTGAATGCGACATCGGGCAGATGCGTGCGAAGCGCGTCGGCAACCAGCTGCGAACGCTCGGCGTAGGCCTGGCGCAGCCGTCGCAGCAGCGCATCGTGATACCCCATCGCGAGGAACAGTCCGACCGAGCGCTCGTTGTTCGCGGCGGGATGGCGCAGCATCAGGCGGCGCAGCGCGCGCAACTCGCGAACCAGCTCACGATCGCCGACGATGAAGCCGATCCGGATTCCGGGTGCGAGCGTCTTCGACAGGCTGCTCACGTAGACGACGTGGCCGCTGCGATCGAGGCTCTGCAGCGCGGGCTGCGCGCGACCTTCGAAGCCGAGCTCGATCTCGTAATCGTCTTCGATCAGCACGCGATCGTTGTCCTGCGCCCACGCCAGCAACGCTTCGCGCCGTGCGAGCGGCATCGTCACGTTGGTCGGACATTGATGCGAAGGCGTCAGGTACACGTAATCGCAGCGATCGAGCGCCGGCGACAGCGCGAGCCCTGCAGCATCGAGCGGCAGCGGCACGACGTTCGGCGTGCGCGAAGCAAAGATGTTTCGCGCATCCGGATAGCCGGGATCTTCGATGCCGACGGTCGAGTCCGCGTCGATCAGCAGCGTCGCGAGCAGGAAGAGCGCGTGCTGCGCACCGACCGTGACCAGGATCTCGTCGGGTGCCGCGAATACGCCGCGCCGTACCAGGAGTCGCGTCTGGATCTGCTCGATCAGAAGCGCATCGTCGCCATCGATCAGGTCACCTGCCCAGCCGCGCACTTCGGCCGCAGACGTCGCCTGCAGGCTGCATTCGCGCCAGCCCGGCATCGGCAGTTGCGCGGGATCGATCTGTCCGTAGATGAACGGGTACGGGTAGCGTTGCCAGTCACGCGGCTTGACGATGTTGCGTTGCGCCGACACCGCGCCGCGCAGGCGGGGCGTCCAGCGTGCACGTGCCAATGCGGTCGTTCGGGATACGCGCGGAATGCCCGCACGCCCCGCGACGATCTCGGGATTCACAAAGTGGCCGCTGCGACTGCGCGTCAGCAGATAGCCTTCGTTGACGAGCAGTTCGTAGGCGAGCGCGACCGTATTGCGGGCGACACCGAGCTGCGCCGCGAGAACCCGCGTCGACGGAAGCGCGACGCCTACCGGAAGCTGCCCGTCGAGGATCGCAGCAACCAGCATTTCGCGGATCTGTGCCTGCAGCCCGATCTTGCCGCGAAACGAAAGCTGGATCAGTTGGTTCCACATGGGCAGGGATCAGGGATCGGGTATCAGGGATCGGGTATCGGGTAACGGGGATCAGGGGATCAGCGATCAGGGATCGGCATCCAGCGATCGGGCGCGACGCGGCAGCCCGGGCATCCGGGGCAGGCTTGCCTGGCCCACCCAGCGACCGTGGTCTGGCTCCTTGTCGGCGGATCACCGCGGCGCTACAAAGGCATATGATGCAATGAAACCGCCGCTCGAACGGTGGCCGCCGATCAGCGCTCCATCCGCTTTCCGGATCCCTGATCCCTGATCCCTGATACCCGATACCTGATACCGACACCATGGGCCACGCCGAATTCACGCTCCGCAACCAGCCTGCGCAAAAACCGATTTCGCTCGACGAATTCTGGATGCCGTTCACGCCGAATCGCGACTTCAAGTCCGATCCGAAGATCGTCGTGCGCGCCGAAGGCATGTACTACTGGAATGACCGCGGCGAGAAGATCATCGACGCGTCGTCCGGACTCTTCTGTGTCGCGGCGGGCCACGGCCGCAAGGAGATCGCCGACGCCGTGCATCGCCAGTTGAGCGAACTCGACTTCGTCGCGCCGTTCCTTCGCGCGCACCCCAAGAGCTTCGAACTCGCATCTCGCGTCGCCGAACTGACGCCGGGGGATCTCAACCGGATCTTCTTCGTGAACTCCGGTTCGGAGGCGGTCGACACGGCGATGAAGGTCGCGCTCGCATATCACCAGGCACGCGGCCAGTCGGGTCGCACGATGTTCGTCTCACGTGAGCGCGCCTACCACGGCGTCAATTTCGGAGGTGTGGCGCTGTCGGGCATCGTCAACAACCGTCGCAAGTACGGCCCCGGAATCGCCGGCGTCGTCCACATGCGCCATACGCATGTCGAGCAGAATCGCTTCACGCCCGGTGAAGGGACGCACGGCGCCGATCTCGCCGACGATCTGCAGCGTTTCGTGAACCTTTACGGGGCCGAGAACATCGCCGCGTGCTTCGTCGAGCCGATCGCCGGCTCGACCGGATGTCTCGTGCCGCCGAAGGGCTACCTGGCGCGGCTGCGGCAGATTTGCGACACCCACGGCATCCTGCTGGTTTTCGACGAAGTCATCACCGGTTTCGGCCGCACCGGCGCGGCCTTCGGCGCGCAAAGTCTCGGTGTCACCCCCGACGTCATGACGATGGCGAAGGCGATCACCAACGCCGCGCAGCCGATGGGGGCCGTCGCGATCTCCGAGCGCATCCACGACACCGTGATGGGCGCAGCGCAGGATGGCGCGATCGAGTTCTTCCACGGGTACACGTACTCGGGACACCCCGCCGCGTGCGCCGCGGGCCTCGCGACGCTCGATATCTATCGCAATGAAGGGCTGTTCGAGCGGGCCCGTGAACTCGCGCCGTATTTCCAGCAGGCGATGTTCTCGCTCCGCGGAGCGCCTTACATCACCGATATCCGCGGCTACGGGATGTTCGCGGCGTTCGACGTCGAGTCGGATGGCGCGCCCGGCCGGCGCGGTCACCTGCTCCAGAAGAAGCTCTTCGACAACGG
>JAICVH010000752.1 GCA_025935435.1 Burkholderiales bacterium | reverse complement strand
GAATTCGACCGCCGCGTCTCCGAAAGCAGGCGTGGTCGTGTCGACCGAAACCACTTTTTGCACGCGACGACGCGCGCCGGCGGGCGCGACCACCTGCATTTCCGGGAAGCGCGCTTTCCACGCAGGCGCGTCGAGCCGGTGGTGGCCGTTCGGCACGATCAGGAATGCCGGACGTCCGAACGCTTCGAGCACGGCCATGTTTTCGTCATCGAGCGCGATGGCGCTGAACACGACGAGTCGTCCATCGCGCAGGCGGACGACCGTCATCCGGCGCGGGATCCGCGTCAACGGCATCGGCAGATCGGCGACGACGGTCATGATGTCATCGTCGACGGCGGTCAACCGGCCGTGCGGCAACACCTTCCAGCGGCGGTCGGGTGCGCTCATGGCGCTATTGCAGAGCGTGGAAGAAAAAGGCCCGCGCTAAGGCGGGCCTCCGAGAGCAATCGAGACGGTTTAGTTCGTTCTCGCGACCACCGTCTGCAGGCTGGTTTGCGGCGCCGATGAAGGAGCCTTGTCGCCGGCCTGCTTGACCTGCTTGACGGTCGCCTTGGCCACGACGGGCGCAGGCGCCTTGCTCGCTGCCGGCGCTGTTGCCAGGCCGAGCTGCGCAGGAGGTGTCGCCGACGCCATCGTGACGTCGTTGTATTCACATGCCGAGCCGATCGCAGGTGCCAGACCGACCAGGGCAAGCGCCGTTCCGATCAGAAGTCTCTTCATGGATCACCTCCTTTCGCAATTGACCAGGGGCCAATGTGCGCCGGCGGGGCGCGGTTGTCAACCTCGTCGGTCACGGTCAGACTCGTGGTTTTCACCTCACATGCCGGACGACGCCAACGCCGCAACCCGGACCGGACCCACGCCGAGAATTGCGGCGGGCGCGAGCGGCTATTCGTTCAAGGAATGGAAAGGCACGTTCTATCCGGACGACATCAAGCCGGACGCGATGCTTGCGTGGTACGCGGAGCGGCTCGGGACCGTGGAGATCAACAACACGTTCTACCGCATGCCTCGTACGACGATGCTCGAGGCATGGGCGAACACGACGCCAGAACACTTCCGGTTCGCGATCAAGGCTTCGCGGCGAATCACGCATATCGCGCGCCTCAAGGCCGAATCCGCGGCCGATCCGCTCGGATTTCTGTACCAGAACCTCGCCGTGCTCGGCAGCAAACGCGGGCCGGTGCTGTTCCAGTTGCCGCCGAACCTGAAAAAGGACGTGCCCCGCCTGACGGCGTTCCTGAGCCTGCTACCTGCCGATCACCGGGCCGCGTTCGAATTCCGCAACGACACGTGGTTCGACGACGATGTCTACGCCGCGCTGCGAAGCGCGGGCGCAGCGCTGTGTCTTTCCGAGCGCGAGGACAACGCGCCGCCGCCGATGGTGGAAACGGCGCCCTGGGGCTACGTGCGGCTGCGGCTCGAGGATTACAGCGACGACGAGCTGCGACGCTGGTCCGAGCGGCTGGCAGCGACGTCGTGGTCGAACATTCACGTTTACTTCATGCACGAGCCGACGGCGCCCGCGTACGCACGCACGCTGATGGGGTTTGGCGGCGCAGCGAGCTGAGCGCGCGCCGCTTCAGCCGCCCGATCGCG
>JAICVH010000446.1 GCA_025935435.1 Burkholderiales bacterium | reverse complement strand
GCGCGCTGACGTAGGGCACGTCGTTGTAGGCCCGCGACAGCGGGTCGTGCTGCGGATCGAGCGCGTGCTTCGGTGGTTCCAAACCTGAAGTCTCGAGAGGGATGCCCGGTGATACTCGTTTTCGGGTTGCGGCGCCCGCCACGACCCACCATTGATCGTGCGACCGCGCAACATTGTCGCGCACGTCGCGCCACACTCCGGCGCCCGGGTGTCTGCCGCCGACGGCTTTCGGTTGCTCCAGCATCGTCTTTTGCGCTAGCCTGAAAGGCCCCCTCTCGCTTAAGGGTGAGCCATGGCCATCTGGAAAGACAACACTGCAACCCGCCTGCCTCCGACGTCCACGCCGGAGACGAAGGAACAGCCCGCGCGTTTCGATGCGTCGACGAAGCCCGACACGGCTTCCAACACGCCGACGACCCCCGTCGTGCGCGACCCGCTTCTGCCGCGCAAGGAATCGGTCATTGCGGCGGATCTGACCATCGAGGGCAAGATCGAAGGTGGCGGCAGCGTCCGCATCGCCGGCAAGTTCAAGGGCGACGTGAACGTGCAGGGCGATCTGACGATCGAGTCAGGCGCGAAGCTGACCGGTGCGGTTCGCGCCGAACGCGTGACGATCGCCGGCGAACTCGAGGGCAACGTCGAGGAAGCTGCGCTCGTGGACCTGCATCAGACCGGCGTCGTGATCGGTGACATCAAGGCCGGCTCGTTGACGGTCGCGGCGGGCGCGCGCTTGCGTGGCCAGGCCGAGTTCGGCTGGGACGACGGCAAGGCGTTGCGCGGCCGCAAGAGCAACGGTCACGGCGTGGAGACCGGCAGCGCGTCATGAGCGGCCTGCGTCCGGGCAGCCCCGGCGCGACCCGGGAATGTCCGCACTGCAGGGAAACGATCCTCGAAAGCGCCGGTGTGTGCCCGGCCTGCCGTCACTATTTGCGCTTCGACGCGAACGCAGACGCGTCGCAATCGCCGGTGGTGACGCCGCTTCGGATCGAAGGAAGCATCCGGCATCCGGCCGATGGCGATCCGTGGGAGTACACGGTCGTCGTTTCGATCCGTAACGATCGCGGCCAGGAGATCGCGCGCAAGCTGATCGGCGTCGGTGCATTGAACGCGCAGGAGCAGTGCACGTTCACGCTGTCCGTCGAAGCAGTCGCGGCGACTGGGAAACGATCAGCGAAGTCCGGTCTGCGCCATTGACTTCGGCGTCGCGCCATTGACTTCGGGGTCGGAGGAGCAAGTCCGACTCATTCCTCCGACCCCGAAGTCGGCTTATGGGCGCTGGGCCGCAATGCGGCGGCAATGCTCGAGCGCGGCGCCGATCAGGTTCTCGTTCGCTTCGGGCGTACGAAACGCCGAGTGTGCCGACAGCGTGACGTTGGGCAGCGTCGTCAACACATGGCCTGGCGGCAACGGTTCGACCGTGAATACGTCGAGCCCGGCGTGGCGCAGATGACCCGAGCGCAGCGCGTCGATCATTGCCACTTCGTCGATCAGTGCACCGCGCGCTGTATTGACGAGAATCGCACCCGGCCGCATTGCCGCGATCCGTTCGCGTGACAGGAAGTTGCGCGTGTCGTCGTTCAGCGCGAGGTGCATCGAGACGACGTCGCTCTGCGCCAGCAGTTGCGCAAGCGCGACGAACGTCACGCCCGGGTGCGTCCTGGCGCTGCGATTCCATGCCAGTACGCGCATTCCGGCGCCGGATGCAAGGCGTGCAACCTCGGACGCGATGCCACCGAAGCCAATCACTCCGAGTGTGCGTCCGGTCAGCTGCAGCGCGTCGCTGCGCATCCAGCGACCCGCGCGCATTTCCCGATCCATTCGTGCGAAGTCGCGTGCGGCAGCCCACATCAGCGCGAACGCGCATTCGGCAACGGCCGTGTCGCCATAGCCACGGATCGTGTGCACCGTGATGCCGAATTGGGCCAACTCGTCGGGGTTCATGTAACTGCGCGCGCCGGTCCCGAGGAAGACCACGTGCGCAAGACGTTCACACTGGCGTGCGATCGATGTGGGCAGACCCGTGTGATCGATCAGTGCGATCTGCGCGCTGCCCAGGAGGCCGGGTAAGGCGTCGGGGCGGATATCCGGCTGGCGATGAATCCTGAACGCCACGCCCGGAAGATGCAGCAGCCGTTGCGCGACGTCGCCGAGCGCCGGATTGGCGTCGACGAACACCGCTGAAAGCGTTGCCTCGTCGGTCATGGGATACCGGCTTTGCGGGCGCCTGCAGCGTACACTCGGTGCCTGTCGATATCGCCCCGCGCGGGCGGTCCGGCGTGTATAGCAGATATCATCCGCAGCGGCCACTGCAATGGAGCCCTCCTTGATCGAAGCCAACGTCGCCGATCGCGTGCTGCAGATCCGGATCAACCGCGCCGAACGCAGGAATGCGATCACGGTCGCGATGTACACGGCGATGGCGGAGGCGTTCGAGCGCGCGGCGGAGGATCCGGCAGTGCGAGTGGTGTTGCTACAGGGTGATGCAAAGGTCTTCACCAGCGGCAACGACGTCGCCGATTTCATGGAGCCGACGTTTGGCATCGACGAGAACCAGCCGGTATTTCGCTTCCTGCGTGCGATCAGCACGGCGACCAAACCGATCGTCGCAGCGGTTGGCGGCCCGGCGATTGGCATCGGCACCACGTTGCTGCTGCACTGCGATCTGGTCTATGCCGGCGAAAGCGCCCGTTTCCAGCTCCCGTTCGTGAATCTCGCGCTGGTTCCCGAAGCGGCCTCGACGTTGCTGCTACCCGCGTCGATCGGTTACGCGCGTGCGGCAGAGCTTCTGTTCCTGGGTGAACCGTTCGATGCGCGCAAGGCGCGCGAATACGGCATCGTCACCGACGTGGTCGCGGACGATGACCTGCTGACGGTCGCTGCGGCGGCGGCGCGCAAGCTCGCCGCCAAACCGCCCACTGCGCTGCGTCTTTCCAAGCTGCTGATGAAGCAAGGCCTCGCCAATGCGATCGCGCATCAAATGCGCGAGGAGGCGCGGCATTTCGCCAGCCAGAAAGTCTCGCCCGAGGCTGCCGAGGCGTTCAGTGCATTCTTCGAAAAGCGCGCGCCGGACTTTTCGAAGTTCGACTGAGGAGACACCGATGCAGGTTTCGCAGTATTTCGCGCGCGATCTTTTCCGGGACAGGACGGTGTTCGTCACCGGCGGCGGCAGCGGGATCAACCT
>JAICVH010000272.1 GCA_025935435.1 Burkholderiales bacterium | reverse complement strand
CGCGATGCGCGTTTCCACGTTCTATCTCCACACGCTGAAGGAAGCGCCCGCCGAAGCGGAAGTCACGAGCCAGCAACTGATGCTGCGCGCCGGGCTGATCAAGAAGGTCTCGTCGGGCATCTACAGCTGGCTGCCGCTCGGATTGCGGACGCTGCGCAAGGTCGAGCAGGTCGTGCGCGAGGAAATGAATCGCGCGGGCGCGCTCGAAACGTACCTGCCGCACGTGCTTCCCGCCGAACTGTGGGAGGAAACCGGGCGATGGGACAAGTTCGGACCGCTGCTGCTGAAGATCAAGGATCGTCAGCAGCGCGATTTCCTGTTCGGGCCAACGCACGAGGAAGTCGTCACCGACATCGTGCGCAAGGACATCCGCAGCTACCGCCAGTTGCCGGTGAACCTGTATCAGATCCAGGTCAAGTTCCGCGATGAGATCCGGCCCCGCTTCGGCGTGATGCGAGGCCGCGAGTTCCTGATGAAGGACGCGTATTCGTTCGACGTCGATCGCGATGCGCTGATGACGTCGTACCGCGCGATGTACGACGCGTATGCACGCATTTTCACGCGGCTCGGCTTGCGCTTTCGTGCCGTGGAAGCCGACACCGGTGCGATCGGCGGCTTCGCATCGCACGAATTCCAGGTGCTCGCCGAATCAGGCGAGGATGCGATTGCCTACAGCGACGCGTCCGATTACGCGGCGAACGTCGAGCAGGCCGAGGCGGTGGCTCCGGCGTCGTCGCGGCCGGCGCCCTCCGAGCCGATGGAAAAAGTCCCGACGCCCGGCCGCTCGACCTGCGAGGAGGTCGCCGAACTGCTCGGGCTCCCCTTGGCGCGAACGGTCAAATGCCTGCTCATCCACGCGCAGGATCGCGTTCAGATGCTGCTCGTGCGCGGCGACCACATGGGCAACGAAGTGAAGATCGGCAAGCTGCCGGGACTCGGCGCGTGGCGATGGGCAAGCGAAGCCGAGATTGTCGAGGCGACCGGTTGCAGGCCGGGGTATCTCGGCCCGGTCGGCATTCCAGCCGATATGCCGCTCATCGTCGATCGCGCAGTCGGCGTGATGAATGACTTCGTCTGCGGCGCCAACGAGGCCGGCTTCCACCTGCGCGGCGTGAACTTCGGCAGGGATTGTCGCGAGCCCGACGCTGTAGCCGACATCCGCAACGTCGTCGCGGGTGACCGCTCGCCGGATGGCCGCGGTTCGTTGTCGATCGTCCGCGGCATCGAGGTTGGACACGTCTTCGCGCTCGGCGACGTGTACTCGACGGCGATGAATGCAACTTATCTCGATGCCGCCGGTCAGTCGCACGTCATTCAGATGGGGTGCTACGGCATCGGCGTCACGAGGGTCGTCGCCGCTGCCATCGAGCAGAACCACGACGAGCGGGGTATCGCTTGGCCGCCGGCAATGGCACCATTCGCCATTGCCATTGCGCCGATCGCCTACGAGCGGAGCGAAATCGTCCGGGAAGCTGCCGACCGCCTGCATCGCGAACTGACCGATGCCGGCATCGAAGTGCTGCTGGACGATCGAGGTGAACGGCCTGGCGTGATGTTTGCTGACCTCGAGCTGATTGGTATCCCGCATCGGGTGACGATCGGCGAGCGGGGCCTGAAGGAAGGTATCGTCGAATACCAGGCACGGCGCGACAGCGCGGCTACCAAAGTCGCCGTCGCGAACATTCTGTCCTTTATCCGGGAACGGACCGACGCATGACGCAGTACGGCAGGACGCGACCGCGGCTCTTGCGCGCGGCGCTGGCACTCGTTGCGGCCGGCGCATTCGCCGCGCCGCTCGTCGCCCACGCGGGCGCGCAAGCCGAGGAGCGGCTCGCCGCGTCCGTCGTATCGGGGCTGCAGCGCGCGATCGGCGATAACCCGGTGCCGCGCGACTACGCGGAGCGCGCCGGCGTGCGGCCGTGGCTGTCGGAAATGTCGCAGCGGCTTGCCGCGCGGTTCCCCGATGAGGCGGCACGCACCGAGTTCCTTGCGACGGTTCATTACGAAGCGGTCCGCGCAGGCCTCGATCCGCAGCTCGTGCTCGGCGTCATCCATCACGAGAGCAACTTCCGCAAGTACGCCGTTTCGGTCGCCGACGCGCGCGGCTTCATGCAGGTGATGCCGTTCTGGTTGCGCCTGATCGGCACGCCCGACCAGAACCTGTTCCAGCTGCGTACCAATCTTCGTTACGGCTGCACGATTCTTCGCCATTATCTGGACGTCGAAAACGGCGACGTTTACCGCGCGCTCGGCCGCTACAACGGCAGCCTCGGGCGCCCCGAGTATCCGACAGCCGTGATGGCCGCGACGCACCGCTACCAGCCCAACGCTCCGGTAGTTGCGATTCGTACCGCGGCGACCTCGCCCGCGCGCTGATCGACGGCGGTGACTGACGTCGACGCGGCGCCGTCCGCGCGCGTCCGGTATCGCGGCCGTTTTGCGCCCTCCCCCACCGGACCGCTCCACTTCGGCTCGCTCGTCGCCGCGGTGGCGAGCTACGCCGACGCGCTCGCTGCGGGCGGCGAATGGCTGCTGCGCATCGAGGACGTCGATATGCCGCGATCGCGTCCCGGCGCAGAGGCTGCGATCCTTGCCACGCTCGAAACGCTCGGCTTCGAATGGGACGGCCCGGTATGGCGACAATCGGAGCGCGTTGCGAGTTACGCGGACGCGCTCGAGCGATTGCTCGCGCAGCGACTCGTCTATCCGTGCGCATGTACTCGCGCCGAGCGCGCGCATGATCGAGTCGGACGGATCGGCGAACGGATATACCCAGGTACGTGCGCGAATGGTCTCGCTGCGGAACGCGGGACGCGGCCGCGCGCCGCCATGCGCGTTCGTACACCGGCAACACCCGTCGCCTTCGTCGATCGCCGTTTCGGGGCGATCGAGCAGGTGCTCGCAGCGGATGTCGGCGACTTCGTCGTGCGGCGCAGCGATGGCCTGTTCGCGTACCAGCTCGCGGTTGTCGTCGACGATGCCGCGCAGGGCATCACGGATGTCGTGCGAGGCGCGGACCTGCTGACATCGACGCCGCGGCAGATCTTCCTGCAACGCGCACTCGGGTTGCCGACACCGCGCTATCTGCACGTGCCCGTGGCAATCGATGCGCATGGCCACAAGCTGTCCAAACAGTCGGGCGCGGCTGCGATTCAGCGCGGCGCACTTCATTCATTGATCGCCGCGTGGCACTTCCTCGATCAGCGTACGCCGGACGAGCATCCTGCGCGCATCGGCGAGTTCTGGACGTGGGCACGCACGAACTGGCGCGCGGCGCGCTTGCCGCCGGCGCTGATGTTGCCGGCACCCGCTCTCGTATAATCGACGGCTCCCGCCGCTACGCATGACCACCCTCGTCGTCGTTCGCAAGGGCGATTCCGTCGCCATCGCCGCTGACTCGCTGACGACCTTCGGCGACACGAAGCTCGCGGCGGTTCACGATCGCACGTTCGACAAGATCGTCCGGCATCGCGACACGTACATCGGCCTGTGCGGCTCGGCGGCGCATCAGCTCGTGTTTCAGAGCCTGCTTGCGAAGCACGCCGACCTCGACTTCTCGCACAAGGCGGCGATCTTCGAGACGTTTCGCAAGCTGCACCCGATCCTCAAGGAACAGCATTACCTGAATCCCAAGGAGGAGGAAGACGACCCGTACGAGTCGACGCAGATCACGGCGCTGATTGCCAATGGCAATGGCATCTTCGGCGTATTCTCGATGCGCGAGGTGTTCGAGTACACGCAGTTCTGGGCGGCCGGGTCCGGTCGCGAATTCGCACTCGGCGCAATGCAAGCGCGCTACGGTCATTTGCGCACCGCCGAGGCGGTTGCCCGCGCGGGCGTCGAAGTCGGCGCGATCTTCGACAAGAATTCGGCGCTGCCGATGACGCTCTACACGATGCCGCTGGCAACGCGATGATGGCCGTGCAAGCGTTTCCTTAGCTCGCCGCTCTTTCCGCATGAGCCTCTACACGCCGTCGCATTTTGCGATGTCCGAGCGCGCGGCGGTCGCGCGGCTCATGCACGATCACCCGTTCGCAACGCTGATCACGCCGGCCGCGCCCGAACCGCTGGTGTCGCATGTTCCGCTGCTGCTCGTCCCGGGGTGCGAGCCGCACGGGACGCTGATCGGCCATGTCGCGCGCGCAAACCCGCATTGGCGCGCGACAGCCGGCGTCGAGTCGATCGCGATCTTCCATGGCCCGCATGCGTACGTCTCGCCTGCCTGGTACGCCGAGCCCGCGAAAGCGGTGCCGACGTGGAACTACGCGGTCGTGCACGCGCAGGGCACGCTCGATGTCATCGACGATGCCATCGAGACGCGTCGCATCCTCGAAGCACTCGTGCACCGCTTCGAAGCGAATCGCGAAGCCCCGTGGACGTTCGCGATGCCGGAGCGCGAGCGTGATGCCCTGGTGGGTGCGATCGTGGCGTTCCGAATTCGCATTCGAAGGCTGACCGCGAAGTTCAAACTGTCGCAGAACCGTGGTGCAGCCGAT
>JAICVH010000246.1 GCA_025935435.1 Burkholderiales bacterium | reverse complement strand
TGGAAGGGGCAGGCGCTCACGATCGTGTCGCCGTTCGAGGCCGTCGGCGCGTTCGCGGCCGGTACGATGTCGAAGGAGGACTACGACGGCATCGAGCGCAACGCCTGTCCGACCGTCGGTGCATGCGGCGGCATGTACACGGCGAACACGATGTCGTCGTCGTTCGAGGCGCTCGGCATGAGTCTCCTCGGCAGTTCGCAGCTCGCAGCGCCCGACGCCGAAAAGGCCGATTCATCGGCGCAGTCGGCACGCGTGCTGATGCATGCGATCGAGAAGAACCTCAAACCGCGCGACATCATCACGCGGCGCTCGATCGAGAACGCCATATCCCTGGTGATGGCGACCGGTGGCTCGACCAACGCGGTGCTGCACTACCTCGCGATCGCGCACGCCGCTGAGGTCGAGTGGTCGATCGACGATTTCGAGCGGATCCGCAAGCGCGTGCCGGTACTGTGCGACCTGAAGCCGTCGGGACGCTATGTCGCCGTCGATTTCAATGCCGCCGGCGGCGTGCCGCAAGTGCTCCGCATGCTGCTCGACGAGGGTCTCGTCGACGGCGATTGCATGACGATCACGGGCCGCACGCTCGGCGAGGAACTCGCGTCGGTGCCGGCGCGGCCGCGCGCGGACCAGGACGTCATTCGCCCGTTCGATCAGCCGATGTACGCGCAGGGCCACCTGGCGATCCTGCGCGGCAACCTGGCGCCGGAAGGCTGTGTGGCGAAGATCACCGGACTCAAGAACCCGTCGATCACCGGGCCGGCGCGCGTCTTCGACTCGGAACCGGCGTGCATGGAAGCGATCATGGCGCGCAGCATCCGCGCGGGTGACGTCATCGTGATCCGCTACGAAGGGCCGAAGGGCGGGCCCGGCATGCAGGAAATGCTCGCGCCGACCTCCGCGGTGATCGGCCAGGGCCTCGGCGAATCGGTCGGGTTCGTCACGGACGGCCGTTTTTCGGGCGGGACGTGGGGAATGGTCGTGGGTCACGTGGCGCCCGAGGCTTACGCCGGCGGAACGATCGCGCTCGTCGAGGAGGGTGACTCGATCACCATCGACGCGCACCGGCTGTTGATCCAGTTGAACGTCGACGATGGAACGCTCGCAGCGCGACGCGCGCGCTGGCGCGCACCGGCACCTCGCTACACGCGGGGCCTGCTCGCCAAATACATGCGGCTCGTGTCGACGGCGAGCCGTGGTGCGGTGACCGACGCGTCGACCTGAACGCCCCGCTTGCGGAACGCTTGCGCCGCAAGCGGGCCCAATGCCTTAAGTGATCGAAGCGGCGGGCAGGGAACACGCGCGTGATGCGTGCTGTTCGCCGCTGATCGACGAGTCCGGACGACGCCAATGCGAACACAAACGATGGCCAAGCTTGCGGCGCTCGCGCTCACGGGGTTGCTTGTCGCGTGCGCGACGCCCGATCAACGCGGCGACCTGAGCGGACCGGTCGCGGCTGCCCCGGCGCCTGCTGCGGGTGCGCGCTGGGTGTATCGCGGCCGCGAAGGATTTCGAGCGCCCGTCGTGTGGGAGGAAACGCACGAGGTCACGTCGGTCGACGCGAACGGTCTGCACGTCCGCGTCACGCTGAAGGGACCGTATCTCGACATCGAGCGGCAGGAGCTGTGGACGGCGCCGGGTGTCGTGCGGACCGGCGCGCTGATGGATATCGAGACGCGGCGCTTCGCGACGCCGCTCGTCCGATACCGGTTCCCGCTCGCGCCCGGCGAAACCTGGAATCAATGGGTCGACAATTACAACGAGACGAGCCGCCGCGAAGGCCAGATCAATCGGTATGTGCGGGTCGGCGATTGGGAGAAAGTCTCGACGCCCGCCGGCGTCTTCGATGCGATTCGCCTGCGCGTGCTGATGCGCCTCGACGACGAGGAATTCTGGCGCTATCCAACCACGTGCAATTACGTGCTGTGGTATGCACCGGCCGTCGGCGCGACGGTGCGCGAGGAGAAGGAAGCCGAGTATTACGAGCGCGGCGACCGGCGCGATGGCCTGGGTGTCATCCGCGCGCAGCACACGTTGCTTGAACTCGTTTCATACACCCCCGGGTGACGACAGTCCAAGCGCCCGCCAGATCGACGCGGTGAGCGTCGCCTGGTTCAGCGTGTAAAAGTGCAGGCCGGGTGCACCGCGCTCGACCAGCGAAGCGCAGAGCCTGGTGACGACGTCGAGGCCGAACGCTCGAATCGACGCGACATCGTCGCCGTATCCTTCCAGCCGCCGCCGGATCCAGCGTGGAATCTCCGCACCGCACGCGTCCGAAAAGCGTGCAAGCTTGGTGAAACTGTGAATCGGCATGATCCCGGGGACGATCGGAATGTTCAGGCCGCGATCTGCGCATGCATCGACGAAGCTCCAGTACGCGTCGGCATTGAAGAAGTATTGCGTGATCGCTGAATTGGCGCCGGCGTCGATCTTGCGCTGGAAGCTCGCGAGATCGTCCTCCGGATTGCGCGACTGTGGGTGGCATTCCGGGTACGCGGCGACATCGATATGGAACCAGTCGCCCGTCACGTCGCGGATGAAGCGCACCAGTTCGTTCGCGTAGCGAAAGTCGCCCGCGTCGACGCTGCCGGACGGCAGGTCGCCGCGTAGCGCGACCAGATGGCGGATGCCGTGACTGCGGTATTCGTCGAGCACCGCGCGGATGCCCTCGCGGGTGCTCCCGATGCATGACAAATGCGGTGCGCCTTCCAGGCCGTCCGCACGGATTTCGAGGACAGTCGCAAGCGTTCCCTCGCGCGTCGAGCCCCCCGCGCCAAACGTGACGGAGCAGAACGCGGGCTTCAGTGCGGCAAATTCGCGCCGCGCGGCGCGCAGTTTTTCGACACCGTCGTCGGTTCGCGGCGGAAAGAACTCGAGGCTGTACAGCGGGAGTGCGTTCATCGGTTGCGCAGGTGCGGCAGCGACGCGTCTTGGATCGCGAACCTGCGACGGCCGAGCGTGACGATGTTCACGGCGCGCCGTTCACGTACGGCTTCAGGCCGGCGTAGATCGTCGCATTCACCGGTGCATGCAGACCCGCCGCCGCGGCGAGCGCGGCAACGCGCCCGCACAGCCAGGGCGCTTCCAACCGATTGCCGGCGACGAGATCGCCGAGCATCGACGCACGCATTTCAGCGGGAAGTCCGTCGAGCGCGCGCAGCTGCCGCAGGATGAATTCGTCGTCGAATACGACGCCCTGCTTCGCTGCCACAGCGATCGTCTCGCGCATAGACGCTTCGAACGTCTTGCGCAGCTCCGGGTCGCTGCGCACGACGCCGAGCGGCTGACGACACAGGCACGTCAGTCCCGACAGCGCATTCAGGAACACGAACTTCTCCCACAGCGCGCGCCGGATATCGGGTGTGAGCTCGGCTTCGATGCCGGCACCCAAACAACCGTTCACGAATGCGTGCGCCGCGGCATCAGCGCGTCCTTCGAACGCGCCGATGCGCAGTCTCGCCATCGAGCCGACGTGGGCGATCACACCCGGTGCGGCGATCGACGCGGCAATGTACGCAACGCCACCCAGCACCCGGGAAGGACCGAGAACGCGCTCGAGCACATCCGCGCTGTCGATGCCATTCTGGAACGGAATGACCACGCCACCGCGCTCGACGAGCGGCGCGACGCGCGTCGCCGCGCTTTCGACGTCCCACAGTTTCACGCAGAACATGACGACATCGACCGGCGCGACCGACGACGGATCGTCGGTCGCAACAACCTTCGGCAACACGATGTTGCCCGCAGCGCTTTGGACGGTGAGCCCGCGTGCCTGCATCGCGGCGAGGTGCGCGCCGCGTGCGACGAACGTGACGTCGTGGCCGGCCTGCGCGAGCTTCGCGCCGAAATACCCGCCGACACCGCCGGTGCCCATCACCGCGATTCGCACGTTGCCTCCGGCAAGCGCGTATGCGCCTTGTGTTCCGCCGCGCGGTTCAATAGCGGTAGCTGTCGGGCTTGTACGGTCCCGCGCGATCGACGCCGATGTAGCGCGCCTGCTTGTCGCTGAGTTTGGTGAGCGTGGCGCCCAGCTTTGAAAGCTGCAGCCGCGCGACCTTCTCGTCCAGATGCTTTGGCAGGACGTACACGCCGACCGGATAACGTCCGGCGCTTTCCTTGGCGTCGGTCCACAGTTCGATCTGCGCCATCACTTGGTTGGCAAACGACGAACTCATCACGTACGACGGGTGGCCGGTGCCGCAACCAAGGTTCACCAGACGCCCCTCGGCGAGCAGGATGATCCGTTTGCCGTCCGGGAAGATGACGTGATCGACCTGCGGCTTGATGTTGTCCCACGTGCAGTCTTTGAGCGATGCGACGTCGATCTCGTTGTCGAAATGGCCGATGTTGCAGACGATCGCGTTGTTCTTCATCCGCGCCATGTGCGCGTAGGTGATCACGTCGATGTTGCCGGTTGCCGTGACGAAGATGTCGGCCTTGTCGCAGGCATCGTCGACGGTGACGACGCGATAACCCTCCATCGCAGCCTGCAGTGCGCAGATCGGATCGATCTCGGCGATCCACACCTGCGCCGACAACGCGCGAAGCGCCTGCGCCGAACCCTTGCCCACGTCGCCGTAGCCGCAGACCAGCGCGACCTTGCCGGCAACCATGACGTCGGTCGCACGCTTGATGCCGTCGACCAGCGACTCGCGGCAACCGTACAGATTGTCGAACTTGCTCTTGGTGACCGAGTCGTTGACGTTGATGGCGGGGAAGCCCAGCCGGCCTTCCTTGTGCATCTGGTACAGGCGCTTGACGCCGGTCGTCGTCTCCTCGGTGACGCCACGAATCTCCGCCTTGATCCGCGAATAGAAATTCGGCGTCGCATCGAGGCGCTGCGCGATCGC
>JAICVH010000070.1 GCA_025935435.1 Burkholderiales bacterium | reverse complement strand
GCGATCGCGCCGGCGTCCCAGCCTTCTGACAGGTGGTAGACCGATCCACCGGCGATCGGATCGCCTTCGAGAATCGTCCATTCGACGGCGGCGATGCCGCGGTGACGCGGCAAGAGTGACGGGTGGTAACCGATTCCCCCGAGGCGCGAGCGCGCGAGCGCTTCATCGCTCACGCGGGCATGCGTGTGCGCCGCGATGATGAGATCGGTGTCATCCGCGATCGCGTCGCCCGGTACGCTCTTCGGGTTCTCGAGAATGTGCAGCGGAACCGCCGCCGTTTGTGCAGCGACGGCGAGTCGGTCGTCGGCAGCGGGCGCAACCACGCGCGCGATGTCGGCGCCGTCCTTGACGAGCGCCTGGAACACCGTCGCGCCGAAGTAGCGCGAGCCCACCAGCGTGAGTTTCATGGGACGCAAGAATACGCCAGAATCGATCCATCGCATGACACGCGCGGAATCGACACGCGCATTCGAGGGGCACCATGGACGGCACGATGCAGGTCGTTAGATTCGGATTGGGCGCGCTGGTCGCGATGCTGCTCTTCGCGGGCCTCGTCGTGCTGTTCGTGCGCGACGTCACGCAGAAGCAGCACACGGTGCTGCGCAACTATCCGCTGATCGGCCACTTCCGCTACTGGCTTGAAAAGCTCGGCGAATACTTTCGTCAATACTTCTTCGCGAACGATCGCGAGGAAATGCCGTTCAACCGCGCGACGCGCGCGTGGGTATACCGGCTCGCCAAGGACGAAGGCGGCACGATCGGCTTCGGCTCGACCTACGATCTGCACGCGCCGGGCGCACTGATCTTCGTCAACGCGCCATTTCCGGTGCTGGAATCGGAACGCCTCCCCGCGCCGCCGCTACGGATCGGCGAAGGCTATTGCGATCAGCCCTTCGTTGCGACCTCGATCGTCAACGTGAGCGGCATGAGCTTCGGTGCGATCTCCGAGCCCGCCGTGCGCGCGCTTTCGCGCGGCGCCAAGGAGGCCGGCTGCTGGCTCGACACCGGCGAGGGCGGGCTTTCGCAGTTTCATCTCGAAGGCCGGTGCGACATCATCATGCAGATCGGCACCGCGAAGTACGGTGTGCGCGACGCGGAAGGCAATCTCGATTTCGCGCGCCTCCGCGAAATAGCGGCGCAGGAGTCCGTACGTGCCTTCGAGATCAAACTGTCGCAGGGCGCTAAGCCCGGCAAGGGTGGACTCCTGCCGGGCGCGAAAGTGACGCCGCTGATCGCAGCGATTCGCGGCATTCCGGCCGGCAAGGATTCGATCAGCCCGAATCGCCATACCGACATCGCCGACATGGACCAGTTGCTCGATGCGGTTGCACGCATCCGCGACGCGACGCGCAAGCCGGTCGGGATCAAGACTGCGATCGGCGGCCGCTGGTTCGCGAACAATCTGTGCGAGCGCGTGCTGGCCCGCGGACTCGCGTTTGCACCGGACTTCCTCGTCATCGACGGCGGCGAAGGCGGCAGCGGTGCCGCGCCGCAAGCGCTTGCCGATCATGTCGGTCTGTCGATCGATGAGGCCCTGCCCCGCGTGGCCGACTCGCTGCTCGCAGCCGGTCTGCGCCCGCGCATTCGCGTTGTCGCGTCCGGCAAGCTGATCACGTCGGCGCGGGCCGCCTGGGCGCTCGCCTGCGGCGCGGATTTTGTCAACACGGCACGCGGGTTCATGTTCGCGCTCGGCTGCATCCAGGCGCTGCGCTGCCATACGAACACCTGCCCGACCGGCGTAACGACACACAATGCACGGCTGCAGCGCGGTCTCGTCGTCGAAGAGAAGTACGTGCGCGTCGCGCATTACGCGATGAACATGAACAAGGAGATCGACATGATCGCGCACAGCTGCGGCGTGCGACACGCACGCGAGCTGCAGCGCCGGCACGTGCGGCTCGTTCAGCCAAGCGGTGGCTCCATTGCACTCGACGTGCTGTTTCCCGTGCCTCAGGCCGTACGCGCGGCCGGATCCTGACGGTAGAAGCCTGCGAATTGGCGGTAGACGTCGGGGTATTCATCGACCAGTAGCGACGGTTCGGCGAAAAACACTTCGGACAGCACGGCAAAGAACTCTCCCGGGCTCTCGGCGGCATAAGGATCGATCGCCGTATCCTCGTCCGCATCGACCCGCGCAGTGAAGTCCGCGTATGCGCGCTGCATCACGCGCCGCCATTCGCGGCGCGTCGCATCGTCGGGCAATGGCGGGCATCCGTTGGCGTCGCCATCGTGCATGTCGATCTTGTGTGCGAACTCATGGATGACGAGGTTCATCTGCGCGGCGTCCCAATTCGCCGAGTCCGCGACGTCCGGCCACGACAGGATGACGGGGCCGCGGTTCATCGCTTCGCCGGCAAGCGGCGCGTCCTGCCGATGCACGACGCCGTACTCGTCCTCGAATTCCCAGCCGGGAACGAATTCGCCGGGATACACGACGACGTTCTCGAACCCGTCGTAGAGCGCAAGATCGAGGTTCAGCACGAGCACGCACGCCTGGATGGCAATGATCGTCCGCTGGATGGGCGTAACGACGTGCCCCTGCGCGCCGACGATGCTCTTCGCGTCGAGGAAAAGCACGACCAGGTCGCGCAGGCGCGCGAGCGCGTCGGCTGAATAGATCGCAAGAAAAGGCAGCGCGCCGCACGCCTCGTGCCACAGCGCGTCCGGCAACGCCGACGTTTGCAGGACCCGCTTGCGCCGGTAACGGCGGAGCGCTTCGAACATCAACGCCACCCTTGAATGAGATATTGCGCAGCGCGCTACTGCAGCGGCGGCGGCGCGAGCGACGGTGCATCCGGTTCGTCGAGGTCGATGACCGCCCCGCTTTCCGACGCTGTCAGCAGTCGATCCGCCTCGTCGTCGGGCAGCGCTTCGACATCCCTGAGCTTGCGGGCGATCGTCGTGCTCTTGCGGCCGGCTTCGTCGAGCGTGCGCCCGACCTGATCAAGCCGATCCTTCGTGCGCGCCAGAATCTCACCAAAGCGGCCGAATTCGGTCTTGACGGCCCCGAGCACGCGCCACACTTCGGTCGATCGCTTTTCGATCGCGAGCGTGCGAAAGCCAAGCTGCAGGCTGTTCAGCATCGCGACGAGATTGGTCGGCCCGGCGAGCGTCACGCGGAACTCGCGTTGCAGCGTTTCGGTGAGACCGGGACGCGCGACCGCCTCGGCGAACAGCCCCTCGGTCGGCACGAACAGGATCGCAAAGTCGGTCGTGTGCGGTGACTCGACGTACTTGTCGCGAATCGAGCGCGCCTGCACCTTGAAGAACTGCTCGAGCGCCCGTCGGCTTCCCTCGACCGCTTCCGGATCGGCGCGCTCGAGCGCTTCCTGCAACCGATGCCAATCCTCCAGCGGAAACTTCGCGTCGATCGGGAGCCAGCACGGCGCACCGTCGTCGGACCGGCCGGGGAAGCGCACCGCATACTCGACGCGCTCCTTCGATCCGGGGCGCGTCGCGATGTTCTGCGCGTATTGCGCCGGCGTCAACACGTCTGCGAGCAGCGAACCCAACTGCACCTCGCCCCACGTGCCGCGCGACCTGACATTCGTCAGCACCCGCTTGAGATCGCCGACGCCGCTCGCGAGCGTCTGCATTTCACCGAGGCCGCGATGCACCTGCTCGAGCCGCTCCGATACGTGGCGAAACGATGCGCCGAGGCGCTGTTCGAGCGTCATCTGAAGCTTCTCGTCGACGGTTGCCCGCATCTGCTCGAGTTTCTGCGCATTGTCCGCGCGCAGGTGATCGAGACGCTCCTCGAGCGTCCGCCGCAGCGCGTCGAGCCGCGCCTCGGACGACTGCGTGAGCTGCGCGAGCCGGTCACCGAAACCCTTCAGTTCGGTCGCCTGCGCGTTGGACGCCGCGCGATGCAGTTGCGCGTTCGTTTCGGCATACCGCGCCATCACTTCGCCGATCTCCTGGCGCAGCGACGTACCCGCGCCGGCCGCTTCGTTGCGCGCAATGGCGAGATCCTGTCGTACATCGCGTTCGTGGTCGACGACGCTGCGACCGATTGCCTCCAGGCGGCCGCGCAGATCGGCGACATCGCGCGCAGCGGCGTCACGTTCGCGCGAAATCGACGTCAGACGCACCAACGTAATGGCGGACACGACGAGCAACGCGCACAACGCGACCAGCGCGAGCACGATAAGCGTCGTATCCGTCATGACGAGCGAGTGTAGCAGCCGCTTTCAGGCATCGAGCGCAAGCATCGCGAAGCTTGCGAGCCAGTGCGCGCCGACGAAATCGTCGCTCACGAGCCCGTCCCAGCCGGCCTGCAAATGCAGGGTTGCCGCCCGTCGTGCAACAGCGATCCGCGGGTCGCCTGGAGCGAGCGCCCCGGCGATTTCCCGCAGGCACCACGCACGCGACAGGTTGAGGCCATCGAGATGCACGAGTTGCGGATCGCGGCGATCATCGACTCGGGCCGGCTCGAACAGCCGGACGGGTTGCCCGTCGACAAACGTGGGCAAGAAAGCTGCGAGCCAGCCGCCGAAGGCATGGGAATCCAGCACGCGCCGCATCAGCGCCGCTTCCATCAACGCCGGTGACAGGAAATCGGTGCCCGACGGCTCGTAAGCCGCCGGGGCGTCGCGGTCGCGCGCATACCAGTCGAGCGCGGTCGTCACGCATGCGGTCTGGAGCGTCGTGTCGCCAACGGCGCGCGCGTAATCGATGGTGAAGGCGAGGCCGAATGCGCTGTTCGCATGGACGCCGTGCCGCACCGGATAGTGCGCACGCGGCAGGAATTCGACGTAACGCGCTGCAAATGCTGCGGCGAGCGGTTGCAGTGAGCGTGCCCACGTGTCTGCGTTCAGCGCGCGCGATCCTCGCGCTTCACCTGCAGACGTAAGCCGCATCGCCGCGAGTGCGTCGACCTCGGTCGCAAGCTTCAGCAGCCACGCCCAGCCATAGGGCCGCTCGAAGGACGCGCTGGCTGGCCGGGCGACGTACGCAAGTTCGCCGGCGATTGCCGCTTCGGTGAAGTGCCGGTCGAACAGCGCGTCGATCGCCCGGCACAGCGGCAACGCAGCAAAGCGACGGCGCACGCGCGCGAGCAGCCAGTGCATGTGCACGCACGAGTGCCAATCAAAGCTGCCGTGGAATGCGGGATGCAACGCGCGCGGCGTGCAAAGGTCGCCGGCATCGCCGATGACGTGATCGAGCTTGTGCGGGTAATCCCGCTCGATGTTGTCGAGCGCGATCGCCGCGAATCGTCCGGCGGTCGCTGCATCGAGCGCTTCGAGGTCAAGCACGATCGACCAGGCCGCCGCGCAACGCGCCGACTTGCTTTGACGCTGCGGCTACGCAGCCGCGGCTGCGCGCGATTTCACGCGGCCTCCCGGCTGGCGCGCTTGCGTTCATGTTCCTTCAGGAAACGCTTGCGGATGCGGATCGACTTCGGCGTTATCTCAACGAGCTCGTCATCCGCGATGAATTCGACCGCGTATTCGAGCGTCAGGGTGATCGGCGGCGTCAACAGGATCGCGTCGTCCTTGCCGGCAGCGCGGACGTTGGTGAGCTTCTTGCCCTTGATCGGGTTGACGACGAGGTCGTTGTCGCGGCTGTGGATGCCGATCACCATGCCTTCGTACAGCTTCTCGCCCGGCGAGACGAACATGCGCCCGCGTTCCTGCAGATTCCACAACGCATACGCGACGGCGTCGCCGTCCTCCTGCGAAATCAGGACGCCATTGCGCCGTTCGGGAATGTCGCCCTTGATCGGCGCGAATTCGTCGAACACGTGGCTCATCAGACCCGTGCCGCGGGTCAGGTTCATGAACTCGCCCTGGAATCCGATGAGACCGCGCGCAGGAACACGATAATCGAGACGCGTGCGGCCCTGCGCATCGGATTCCATGTTGACTAGCTCGGCGCGGCGAACGCCGAGCGCTTCCATCACGGCGCCCTGGTGTTGTTCCTCGACGTCGACGGATAGCGCTTCGTAGGGCTCGCAGGTCACGCCGCCGATTTCCTTCAGCACGACGCGCGGCCGCGATACGGCGAGCTCGTATCCTTCGCGGCGCATATTCTCGAGCAGGATCGTCAGGTGCAGCTCGCCGCGGCCCGAGACCAGGAAGGCATCGGTATCGCCCGTCTCCTCGACGCGCAGCGCCATGTTGGTCAGCAGTTCGCGCGCCAGACGATCGCGGAGGTTGCGCGACGTCACATACTTGCCTTCGCGCCCGGCCAGCGGTGACGTGTTGACCTGGAAATACATCGACAGCGTGGGTTCGTCGACCGAAATGGGCGGCAGCGCCTCGGGAACGTCGGTCGCCGCGAGCGTCGTGCCGATCGTGAGATCGTCGATTCCCGTAACGAGCACGATGTCGCCGGCGCTCGCGCGTTCGACTGGCGCGCGATTCAACCCCTCGAACATGAAGACCTGCCCGACGCGACCGCGCACGGGCGCTTCGCCGTCGGCGAGCGGATGATTGACGATCGCGACTTCCTGCCCGGCGTCGAGCGTGCCGCGCCGGATGCGGCCGATGCCGAGGCGGCCGACATAGCTCGAGTAATCCAGCGCGCTGACCTGGAATTGCAGCGGTGCCGCGGTTTCGCCTGCAGGCGCCGGCACATGGGTGAGGATCGTTTCGAACAGCGGTCGCATGTCGCCATCGTTGGCGCCGGATTTGGCGGCCGTGACGTCGAGTGTCGACCAGCCATTCAGCGCCGACGCGTACACGACCGGAAAATCGAGTTGCGCGTCGCTCGCGCCGAGCCGGTCGAACAGGTCGAACGTCTGGTTGACGACCCACTCGGGCCGGGCGCCCGGCCGATCGACCTTGTTGACGACGACGATCGGCCGCAGCCCCTGCTTCAGCGCCTTAAGCGTCACGAAGCGCGTCTGCGGCATCGGACCCTCGACCGCATCGACGAGCAGCAACACGCCGTCGACCATGCCAAGCACACGCTCGACCTCGCCACCGAAATCGGCGTGGCCGGGGGTATCGACGATATTGATGTGCGTATCGAGATAGCGGATCGCGCAGTTCTTCGCGAAGATGGTGATACCCCGCTCGCGTTCGATGTCGTTGCTGTCCATCATCCGTTCGCCCACATGGAAATGCTTGGCGAACGTACCGGCCTGCACCAGCAGCTTGTCGACGAGCGTCGTCTTGCCGTGATCGACGTGCGCGATGATCGCGATGTTGCGGAGGTCGTTGCGAAGCTTGGGCATGACGGCGGTTACTGCGAAGCGCGTGCGGGCAAACGGACGATTATAGCCCGCCGCAGCTCGACCAAGCGAGAAAATTTTGAAAAATCCGGCGGTTACGTTATAATCCGCATTCGGGCGGCCGTTCCGGTCACCGCCCATTCGTCCGGCGCAAACCCCTTCGCGCCGGCGCAAATCCCAGCAACGACATTTCCGCTGCCTGGACCGGAAACCGCCTAGGCGGTAGGCCGCGCTACCCAGGAGCATCAATGCAAGTATCGAGCTTTGACGAGCTCGGTCTGCGGCCCGAAATACTGCGTGCCGTCACCGAGTCCGGCTACACCACGCCCACGCCCATCCAGGCGCAGGCGATTCCTGAAATCCTCGCCGGTCACGACATCATGGGTGGCGCCCAGACAGGCACCGGCAAGACCGCCGGATTTGGTCTGCCGATTCTGCAGAAGCTTGCTCCGCACGCGAACTCCAGCCCATCGCCGGCTCGACACCATGTGCGTGCATTGATCCTCGCACCGACACGCGAACTCGCGATCCAGGTCGAGGAGCAGATCAAGGTCTACGGCAAGCACACGAACCTGCGCTCAACCTGCGTGTTCGGCGGTGTCGATATTCGGCAGCAGTTGCCGATCGTCCGCGGCGGCGTCGAGATCCTCGTCGCCACACCGGGCCGGCTGCTCGATCACGTCGAGCAGAAAAGCATTCATCTTGGTCAGGTCGAGATCTTCGTTCTCGACGAGGCCGACCGGATGCTCGACATGGGCTTCATTCCCGACATCAAGCGCATCATGGCGCTGTTGCCGCCGAAGCGGCAGAACCTGCTGTTCTCGGCAACGTTCAGCAACGAGATCAAGAAGCTCGCCGACGAGCTGCTGAACAAGCCGCGACTGATCGAAGTGGCGCGCCGCAACACGGCTGCGGAAACCGTCTCCCAAAGCGCGTTCAAGGTGCCGCAGGACGGCAAGCGAGGGCTGCTCGTCCATCTCGTCAAATCGCGCAACGTCTGGCAGGTGCTGTGCTTCGTGCGCACCAAGCACGGCGCGTCGCGCCTCGCACGGCAGCTCGAAAAGGATGGTCTCGCAACGTCGGCGATTCACGGCGACAAGACGCAGCCCGCGCGGCTAGAAGCGCTGGCGAAATTCAAGCAGGGCAAGTTGCAGGTGCTCGTCGCCACGGACGTGGCTGCGCGCGGCCTCGACATCGACGACCTGCCGCTCGTCGTCAACTACGAATTGCCGCACGTTCCCGAGGATTACATCCACCGCATCGGACGCACGGGCCGTGCGGGCGCGAGCGGCGAAGCGATTTCATTCGTCGCGCCCGAGGAAGAACGGTATCTCGGCGAGATCGAGCGTCTCCTGAAGAAGAAGATCACGATCGCCGTCAACGAGGGCTTCGAAGCGGCGATCGCCGTTCACGAGCGTTCCGCGCGCAGCGTCGCCGATCCGCACGATGGCCGGCGCGGGTCGGGTGAGCGCAGCGGAGCGCGACCCAATGCGCAGGGCGCGCGCAGTCGCGGGACCCGCCGACGTGAGCACGCCGGTCCTGTCGACGATGCGCTGCCCAAGGTTCGGCGTGAAGCACCAGCGCACGGCGATGCGCGGCGGACCGAGCGTGAAGCCGCGTATGCGAAGAATCCCGATCAGCCGATCGCCAAGCGCGATCACGCTCCGCATGCCGTCGAGCGTCCG
>JAICVH010000641.1 GCA_025935435.1 Burkholderiales bacterium | reverse complement strand
TTGCCGACCAGGTGGTGCGCGAGTTGCACGAGGCAGTCGCGGCAGCGCAAGGCGCAGGCGACCTGCCAGGACCGGTCTACGTCGAGATCCCTACCGACGTATTGCGGACCGTGATTGCCGACGCGGCCGTGCTGCCGGAATTCTTGCGGCGACGTTCTTCGCCGCGGACGCTGCCGGACGCTTCAGCGGTCGACGCGGCCGCAACCTGCCTTCGCGCCGCCGAGCGTCCGCTCGTGATCAGCGGCCGCGGCGCGGCGAGCGCGCGCGACGAATTGATCGCGTTGCTCGACATGAGCGGCGCTGCGTATCTCGACACGCAGGAGTCGCGCGGTCTCGTTCCCGCGAACCATCCGGCGTTCATCGGCGCCATGCGTGCCGCGGCGATGCGCGATGCCGACCTCGTCGTCACCGTCGGCCGCAAGCTTGACTACCAACTCGCGTATGGGTCGCCCGCGGCATTTCCGAATGCGCGCTTCGTCCGCATCGCCGCGTACGCCGGCGAACTCGCCGACAACCGCCCGGGGGAAGTCGCGGTGCTCGGTGACGTCGCGGCCGCATTGACGATGCTTTCGCACACGCTTGAAGGTCGCGCGCCGAATCGTGACCGGGCCTGGCTCGATGCGCTGCAGCAGAAGCACGCGGAACGATCCGAACGGTTCGTGCGCGGTCTTGCATCGACCGCAGCTGGCAACGATGGCCGCATGCATCCGAACCGCATCTTCGCGGCGTTGCGCGATGTCCTTCGCGACGATGCGATCGGCATCGCAGATGGCGGCGACATTCTGAGCTTCGCGCGGCTCGGTCTGGCCACGACGACCTATCTCGACGCGGGTGCATTCGGGTGTCTGGGCGTCGGCGTGCCGTTCGCGAACGCCGCCGCGCTGGCGTTCCCGGGACGGCAGGTCGTCGCCGTATGCGGTGACGGTGCGTTCGGTCTGCACGCGATGGAGATCGACACCGCGGCGCGGCATCGCTGCAAAGCGGTTTTCGTCATCGCGAACAACGCCGCGTGGAACATCGAGCGCGTTGACCAGGAGCGCAACTACGACGGTCGCGTCAGCGGCACGACGCTCGGCGACTCCGACTACGCAGCAATGGCGCGCGCGTTCGATCTCCACGCCGAGCGCGTCACCGATCCGACCGCACTCACAGGCGCGTTGGAGCGGGCGTTCGCGCGTGCACCGGCGCTCGTCGACGTCGTCGTCACGCGCGATACGCTGTCGTCGGATCTGGAGAAAGGGTTGAGCATCGTGCCCGATCACCAGCCGCTGACTGCATGGGACAATGCCGAGCGCGAACGACTGCAGGTTGACGCCGCACGATGACACACGACCGCATCCTCGATTACCTGCACCATCATCCGCACGTCGGAAGCGACGCTCGGATTGCCGCGCGCGGCGTGGTGATCGGACGTTCGCACATCGGTGCGCAGCCAACGCTCGCCGATTACGCGACGATCCGCGCGGACGGCGAGGACATCGGCGTCGGCGCGGACGTTTGGGTCGGCGAGCACGCGACCGTGCATATTGCCGATCAGATTCTCGGTACCGTCATCGGTAACCGGGTGACGCTCGGTCGTTATGCGATCGCGCATGCCTGCGCGCTCGGCGACGGCGTCGTCGTTGGCGAGTCGTCCGCGGTGATGGATGGCGCGCGCGTGGGTGATTACGCGTTGATCGCCGCGGATACCGTCGTTCCGCCGCGCAAGGAGCTTCCGGGTGGCTTCGTCTATGCGGGTCACCCGGCGAAGCCGGTGCGCGAGATCGCGCGCGACGAGATCGAAGCGCTCGCGCAGGCGTTGCGCCGTGGAACGTCGCCTGCCCTCGTTGCTTCGACGCGGCTGCCGCCGTGGCAAGAGGTGCTGCGAAAGCTTCCCGCGACGAACGAAGGGCCGCTTTTCGCGCTGCAGGGGCGCACACCGCGCATCACCAATGCGTATGTGGCGCCCACGGCAATCGTCGCCGGCGCTGTCGAGATCTCCGCCGAAGCCAGCGTGTTCTTTGGTTGTGCCGTGTTCGCCGGCGATGCGCGGATCGTCATCGGCGAGCGCTCGAACGTGCAGGACAACT
>JAICVH010000575.1 GCA_025935435.1 Burkholderiales bacterium | reverse complement strand
TCGCCGAAGGCCATACGCTGTCCGATACGCGCAGGCCGCGGCGCTTCACGCACGAGCAGTATTTCCGCACGCAGGCGGAAATGGCGGCGCGCTTCGCCGATCTGCCGCAGGCGCTCGCCAACAGTGTTGCCATCGCCGCGCGCTGCAATCTGACGATTCCGCTCGGCAAGAACCATCTGCCGCGCTTTCCGACGCCGCCCGGGGTGTCGCTCGACGATCACCTGCGTAGCGAAGCTGCGCGCGGACTCGAGACGCGGCTCGAACTTCTGTATCCGCAGGCCGCCGAGCGCGACGCTCGCCGGCCCGAGTACGTCGCCCGCCTCGACTTCGAGACGAAGACGATCGTGCAGATGGGCTTCTCCGGGTACTTCCTGATCGTCGCGGATTTCATCAACTGGGCGAAGAACCATGGCGTTCCGGTGGGCCCCGGCCGTGGATCGGGTGCCGGCTCGCTCGTCGCGTACTCGCTCGGCATCACCGATCTCGATCCGTTGCGTTACGCGCTGCTGTTCGAGCGCTTCCTGAATCCCGAGCGCGTGTCGATGCCCGACTTCGACATCGACTTCTGCCAGAACGGCCGCGACCGCGTCATCGAATACGTCAAGAACAAGTACGGCGCCGAATCCGTGTCGCAGATCGCAACGTTCGGCACGCTTGCCGCGAAGGCCGCCGTGCGGGACGTCGGTCGCGTGCTCGATCTGCCGTATTCGTTCGTCGACGGGATTGCCAAGCTGATCCCGTTCCAGCCGGGCAAGACGGTGACGCTGCGCCGTCGCATGGGCGAGGCCGAGGCGAACGTCATCTACGCACGCGAAGTCGAGCCGCTTCTCGACCAGCGCGAATCCGACGAGGAGGAGGTGCGCGAGCTGCTTTCGCTTGCCTGTGAGCTCGAAGGCCTGCCGCGCAATGTCGGCATGCACGCGGGCGGCGTGCTGATCGCGCCCGGCAAGCTTACGGAATTTTGTCCGCTTTATGTACAGCCTGGCGCGCAGGCGTTGGTCTCGCAATTCGACAAGGACGATGTCGAGGCGGTCGGCCTCGTCAAGTTCGATTTTCTCGGTCTGACGACGCTGACGATCCTGGACTGGACGCTTCGTTACGTGCGCAAGCTCGACCCCCAGGCGTCGATCGTGCTCGAAACGTTGCCGCTCGACGATGCCGCCACATTCGATATTTTCCGCAAGGGCAACACGACAGCGGTGTTCCAGTTCGAATCGCGCGGCATGCGCGATCTGATCAAGCAGGCGCCACCGACACGCTTCGAGGACATCGTTGCGCTGGTCGCGCTGTACCGGCCGGGGCCGATGGAACTGATCCCCGACTACACGGCGCGCAAGAGCGGACGCGAGCGCGTCGAATACCTCGATCCCCGGCTGGCGCCCATTCTCGAGCCGACCTACGGCGTGATGGTGTACCAGGAACAGGTGATGCAGATCGCACAGACGATCGGCGGCTACACGCTCGGTGCGGCCGACTTGCTGCGCCGCGCGATGGGCAAGAAGAAGCCCGAGGAAATGGCCAAGCACCGCGACATCTTCGTCGCGGGTGCGGAAAAGAACGGGCTCGCGCGCCCCAAGGCGGTGCAGCTGTTCGACCTGATGGAGAAATTTGCGGGCTACGGCTTCAACCGCTCGCATTCGGCGGCGTACGCGCTCGTCGCGTACCAGACCGCGTATTTCAAGGCGCATCACGCAGCCGCGTTCATGGCAGCGAACCTGTCGCTCGTGATGGACGATACCGACAAGGTCAAGACGCTGTACGACGACGCGGTCGCCCAGGGGCTGGCAGTGCTGCCGCCGGATGTCAATGCATCACCGTACCGCTTCGAACCGGTCGATGCGCACGTGATTCGTTACGGCCTCGGTGGCATCAAGGGCACCGGCGAAGCGGCGATCAACGCGATCGTCGCAGCGCGCGAGACGGGCGGCCCGTTCACCGACCTGTTCGACTTCTGTCGACGCGTCGACAAACGACTCGTCAACCGCCGCGTCGTCGAAGCGCTGGTGCGAGCCGGGGCGTTCGATTCGATCGACGCGCGGCGTGCGTCGTTGTTCGCATCGGCCGGTCTCGCCCTCGACGCCGGTGAGCGCGCCGCGGCAACCGCATCGCAGGTCTCGCTGTTCGGCGAAGAGCCTGCGGCGCAGATGGCCGCGATGATCACGACGCGTGAATGGACCGAGGCCGAGCGGTTGACGCATGAAAAAGCGGCACTCGGCTTCTACCTGAGCGGGCACCCGTTCGCCGCCTATGCGAGCGAGCTTGCGCCGATCGTACGCACGTCGCTGTCGGCACTGCAGCCGCGCAACGACCGTGTGCTCGTCGCCGGCATCGTGACCACGCTGCGCGTGCAGACTAGCCGGCGCGGCAAGATGGCCTTCGTTACGCTCGACGACGGCAAAGGGCGCGTCGAGGTGATGGTCTACAACGAAACGTTCGACGCGACCCGAGCAT
>JAICVH010000355.1 GCA_025935435.1 Burkholderiales bacterium | reverse complement strand
TCCGAACCCAAGATCGATTGCCACTGTCACGTGCTCGACCCGACGCGGTTTCCGTATCGCGCCGATACACGCTACAGGCCGTCCGGCCAGGAGATCGCCACCTCCGAACAGATGAAGCAGGTGTTCGCCGCTTACGGCATTCGCGGCGCCCTCGTTGTCGGTCCCAATTCAGGGTACGAGCAGGACAACCGCTGCCTTCTCGATGCGATCGCCGGCGCAGGCGGCCGCTTCAAGGGTATCGCCGTCGTTCCTCACGACATCGGGTCGAGCGCGCTCCAGCGGCTGAGAGCGCAAGGTATCGTCGGTGTCGCCTTCAACGCGACCTTTCACGGCACCGATTACTACGGCGACGCGTCCGGACTGCTCGCACGTCTGGCCGCACTCGATCTTTGCGTGTCGTTGCAGGTGCAGGGCGATCAACTGGTTTCGCTCGCGCCGATGATCGAACGCTCCGGTGTCCGTGTGCTGATCGACCACTGCGGACGTCCGACGCCGGAGGCCGGTATCGACCAGCCCGGCTTCCGGGAGTTGCTGCGCCTCGCGACCACAGGGCGCGTGTATGTGAAGCTCTCCGGCTATCTGAAGTTCGCCGGCACCGTGTATCCGTACGACGTGGCGCGGCCCTACGTGGACGCGCTTCTCGATGCGTTCACACCGCGGCGCTGCCTGTGGGCGTCCGACTGGCCGTTCCTCCGCGCGGAGACCCGCGTCGACATCGGTCCGCTGCTCGTGCTCTTCGAGCGGTTCGTGCCGCGCATCGAGCATCGACGCGAGATTCTGTGGGAAACGCCGTGCCGCGCGTTCGGCTTCGCGCCCTGATACGATCGCTGCGATGGACCGCTATCGTTGCGTCGACATTCTCGCGGGGCGCGCGCCGGCCGACACGCCGATCGTGCTCGAGGGCTGGGTGCGTACGCGTCGGGACTCGAAAGCCGGCCTGTCATTCGTGCATGTGTCCGACGGGTCGTGCTTCCAGCCGGTACAGGCCGTCGTGCCGAGCACGCTCGCCAATTACGCAACGGAGGTGCAGCGATTGACCGCCGGTTGCGCCGTCGCTGTCACCGGCACCGTCGTGGCTTCGCCGGCGAAAGGACAGCCGTTCGAAGTACAGGCGAGCGCGGTGAACGTCGTTGGATGGGTCGAAGATCCCGACTCGTATCCAATCCAGCCGAAGCCGCATACTCTCGAATTCCTGCGTGACGTCGCGCACCTGCGTCCACGCACCAACGTCATCGGCGCCGTGACGCGCGTTCGCGACGCGATTGCGCACGCGATCCACGATTTCTTCCATGCGCACGGCTTTTTCTGGATCAACACGCCGATCATCACGACGTCCGACGCCGAGGGCGCCGGAGAGTTGTTCCGCGTGTCGACGCTTGACCTGACCAACCTGCCCCGCACGTCGAACGGCCGCGTCGATTTCGCACAGGATTTCTTTGGTCGCGAGGCGTTCCTGACCGTGTCGGGGCAACTGAACGTCGAAGCGTACTGCCTGGCGCTGTCCAGGGTGTACACGTTCGGCCCGACGTTTCGCGCCGAAAACTCGAATACCAGCCGACATCTTGCCGAGTTCTGGATGATTGAGCCCGAGATCGCGTTCGCCGACCTCTCCGACAACGCGACGCTCGCCGAGGCGCTCCTGAAACACGTGTTCGGCACGGTGCTGCGCGAGCGCGCCGACGACCTTGCGTTCTTCGATGAGCGCATCGAAAAAGGCGTCATCGCGAAGCTCTCGGGCATCGTCGACTCGGAGTTCGTCCGCATGGATTACGCGGAGGCGATTCGCGTGCTCGGCGATGCGACGCAGCACTTCGAGTTCCCGGTCCGTTTCGGTATGGATCTGCAGTCCGAGCACGAGCGCTATCTGTCCGAGACGTATGCCAAACGGCCGGTCGTCGTGATGAACTACCCGCGCGAGATCAAGGCGTTCTACATGCGCCTCAACGATGACGAAAAGACGGTCGCCGCGATGGACGTGCTCGCGCCCGGCATCGGCGAGATCATCGGCGGCAGTCAGCGCGAGGAGCGCCTCGACGTGCTCGATACCCGCATGGCCGACGCGGGCCTCGACCGGGATCACTATGGCTGGTATCGCGACCTGCGACGCTATGGAACGGTGCCGCACGCGGGTTTCGGCCTGGGCTTCGAGCGGACAGTCGCGTACGCGACCGGTCTCGGCAACGTCCGCGACGTCATTCCATTTCCGCGGACACCGGGCAACGCACGGTATTGACGACTTAATCCACCAGGCCGAAGCGGTCGTGCCCGAGGTATGTATAAAACAGGCCGATCGTCCCCCGGGTCTGCGAGCTGTCGCCGAAATCCGGGTACGACGCGTCGCGCCTGTTAAGCAGGTAGCGCACCGACACGCCGTGGCGTTTGTAGACGCGCACGGTGAAGGACGCATCGAGACGCACGATATTGTCGTGGCCGCCGCGTGATGCGGCACCCACGTCGCTGACGAAATACTCACGCGCGGTGAGATCGAGTGCCGCGCGCTCCCCGAAAATGAAGCGCAGCGCCAGCAGCGCCTGCGGTGAAACGCCGTAGTGATAGTCGTTTTCAGCGGTGCTTCGCGTGGTCCCGACGGCGGTGTAGCCGGCACCGATCAGCGCAGTGCCTTGTACGGCGAACGCGTCGACGGGATGCCACTGCGCCGTCGTTCCGAGCGCCGCGGCGGTGCTCGAAACGCGAAAGGTTTGGGGTGCGATGTAATCGTAGATCCCGTACAGTCCCCAGACACCGCGATAGTCATTGCCGACGTCGTAGTCCTTGCCCAGCAGCAGCCCGCGCGTCAGCAGATTTTCCGCGCCGTTGGCGCTCGACGCAGTCGCCTGGAGACTGAAGTAGTCGAACGGACGGTCGTACGTGTAGCCCCGCTTGCCCGGTAGCCCGTAATCGATCGAGTAATCGATCAGCGCTTCGTTGCGATGCAGTCCGGTCGTCGATGTCCCTGCCCGGTTTTGCGTTGAGCCGCTGTAGCCGATTTGCAGGCGACTGAAGTACACGGGATCGTGACTTGGAAACAGGCCCCTGAAGCGGTCGCCGAACGCAAGCCGGTTGAACGCGGTGGACGGCGAGATAAATCCGGCGGCGGTTTCACGCCACAGTGGTGGCAGGTTATCGTGTTCGAGCGTGAGATTCGCGAGCCGGAACAGAACTTCACCAAGAAAGCTGCCGCCGATCCCCGTGTTGATCTGATCGTTGCGCGAAGGCAGCGAGTTCTCCCCGGCGATCTCCCACAGCGCACTCCCCGCGAACGCGTAGCCGAGCGACTCCCAGTAATTGAGGCCGGCCGAGCGCGCGAAGGCGTGGTACATCGATCCCTGGTACGGATGGCCGAGCTGGTTGACTTCGAACGGATCGCGGTCGACGACCCAGCTGCTACGCAAGTTGCGGCGTATCGTCGACCAGTTGCTGTCGAAGTCCGTGCCGTCGGTGTGTCGATTGACCTGGTTCAGCAGGAACGCGAACCCGAGCACCTCGGCAGCGGGTATTGCATAACTTTTCGACTCGCCGAACGTCGGAACGCGACGTGCAATCGTCGCCGAGGGCGTGTCGATCTGCGCCTGCGCCCATGACGTCGGCAGGTCGTCAGGCGTCGGCGCGGCTGGCCCGGTCGCGCAGGTCGCCGCCGAGACTGTGGCGGCGACGAGCGCAACGCGTGCGAGGCGAGTGT
>JAICVH010000161.1 GCA_025935435.1 Burkholderiales bacterium | reverse complement strand
CGACGGCAAGGCCGAAGCGCTCACGTGGGAGATCTATCGCGACACGCTGATCGAGCAGGCCGAGCAGGGCGTCGACTATTTCACGATTCACGCCGGCGTGCTGCTGCGTTACATCCCGCTCACCGCCAAGCGGCTGACCGGCATCGTATCGCGCGGCGGCTCGATCATGGCCAAGTGGTGCCTCGCGCATCATCGTGAAAGCTTTCTCTACACGCGGTTCGCGGAGATCTGCGAAATCATGCAGGCGTACGACGTCGCCTTCTCGCTTGGCGACGGCTTGCGGCCTGGGTCGATTCACGACGCAAACGACGACGCGCAGATGGCGGAACTGGCGACGCTCGGCGAGCTGACGGAGATCGCGTGGCGCCACGACGTGCAGGTGATGATCGAAGGTCCCGGCCACGTGCCGATGCACCTGATCAAGCACAACATGGACGAGCAGTTGCGGCTCTGCGGCGAGGCGCCCTTCTACACGCTCGGCCCGCTCACGACCGACATCGCGCCTGGCTATGACCACATCACCAGCGCGATCGGCGCTGCAATGATCGGCTGGTACGGCACGGCGATGCTCTGTTACGTGACGCCAAAGGAACATCTCGGGCTGCCCAACAAGGCCGACGTCAAGGACGGCATCATGGCGTACAAGCTCGCGGCACACGCGGCGGACCTCGCGAAGGGCCATCCGGGTGCGCAGCTTCGCGACAATGCGCTGTCGAAAGCGCGATTCGAGTTTCGCTGGGAAGACCAATTCAATCTGGGCCTCGATCCCGACAAGGCGCGCGAATTCCACGACGAGACGCTGCCACAGCACGGCGCGAAGCTCGCGCATTTCTGCTCGATGTGCGGACCGCACTTCTGCTCGATGAAGATCACGCAGGATGTTCGCGACTACGCGGCGAAGCAGGGGCTGGCCGACGCAGATGCGCTCGTGAAGGGCATGGAGGCGAAGGCGGTGGAGTTCGTGAAGCGCGGCGCCGAGATTTACAGCAAAGCGTGAGCGCAGCGGGCGAGGCCGCAGGCCGAGCCGAGTCCCGCAGGGGCGGCGCCGCGCGAGCGCTTCGAGGCCGACGCGCCGATCGTTGCATGGCGAGTTTGTACAAGGAGGCCGAGGCATGAGCTCGAGAGAATCCAAACGCAGGGTGTGACGTCCGGATCGTGCATGTCTCGCCGTTGACGGAGCACTTTTTCGACTCGGCCGGTGTTGCGCTGCGCTTCGTCGATGCTGGTCGCGGCGAGCCCGTAGTCCTCTTGCACTCGTTCACGGGAAGTTTCGAGCGCGACTTCGTCGCATGCGGGCTCTTCGCCGCATTGGTTCCGCGCTATCGCGTCATCGGGCTCGACCTGCGGGGCCATGGCGGCAGCGGCAAGCCGCATGATCCGCGGCACTACGGGCGCGAAATGGCACTGGATGTCGTGCGCCTCCTCGACCACCTGCGCCTGGCGAAGGCGCACATCGTCGGCTACTCGCTCGGTGCTCACATCACGGCCCAGTTCGTCACGCTTCACCCGGAGCGCTGCGCGAGCGCCACGCTTGGAGGCGCGCCTGGCCGCCGACATTGGTCGATTGACGATGACCGACGCGTCGCAATCGAAGCCGACGAGCTCGACCAAGGTCTGCTGAGCGCGCAACTGCTGCGTTTGCGGCCACAGAACGAACCGCCTCCGGACGACGACGCGATACGCGCCCGTACCGCCGTGTATCTGACGGGCAACGACCCGCAGGCGCTCGCGGCCGTCCGCCGCGCCAATCGGGATCAGGTCATTCGCGATGAACAACTTGCATCGGCAGGCGTGCCGATCCTTGGAATCGTGGCGAGCGGCGACCGCTATCTCGCCGAATTTCGCGAGCAGGCGACACGCGTCTGCCGGGTCGAGCTCGTGATCATCGAAGGCGCGACGCACGAAAACGCCCCGGCGCAACCGGCGTTCCACACTGCGCTGCTCGCGTTTCTTCGCGCACACCCGTGCATCGACGAGCCGTCGACCGACCAATTACGGTGACGCGGTCGCAGACCGCCGAAATTCGCAGCGTTATCTCGGGCTGACATCGCGTGCGACCGGGCTGACATCGTGCGACCGGGCCGACATCGTGCGACCGGGCTGACATCGCGCAACCGGGCCGACACCCGCGACGGCTGACATGAACCGCGCGACCGTTTGACCATCCACTTGGATGGTGCTAGGATGGTGCTTGGATGTTAAGGAACAGCGTCACCGTGCCCGAAGCCAAGCCGAAGTTCGTCGATACCGAGAAGATCACGATCAACCTGGGGCTCATCGACCTCGGGCACATCGATCTGCTGGTCGAGGAAGGTTTCTATTCCAACCGTACCGATCTGATCCGCACGGCGATCAGAAATCAGCTCGGCGCCCACGCCGAGGTGCTTCGACAGACGGTGGCGCGACGAACGCTTGTGCTCGGCCTCCAGCAATATTCGAGGCAGGACCTCGAAGCAGTGCGCAAATCGAAAACGAAGCTGCGTATCCAGGTGCTGGGGCTGGTGCGAATCGCTGACGACGTTCCCCCAGCGCTTGCGCGCGAAACCATCGAATCCATCGCCGTGCTCGGCGCCTTGCAGGCCAGTGCAGCGGTCAAGGCGGCTCTCGCGGACCGCATCAACTGAAAGGTTTTCAATGCAAATCGATATGAACCGCACCATGCAGGAAGCGATGCGCCTGATGCAATCCGGCGATCTGTACGCCGCCACACGGGCCATTCAGCATGGATTGGGCGGCGCGCCAACCGACGCGACGGAGAAACAACGCGACTCCTCGGCCAGAGATGCCATCGACGGCCAGTATCGCGTCGAACCCGATGACGAACACGGATTGTCCGCACCGGCATTTCCCGGGGTGCCGGATCGGAACCCGGAACCTCATGAGCGATTCGACGGCACGTCTCCTCCGCGGCCCGGGGCGCCGGATCGCAACCCGGAGTCGGGCGAGCGCTCCGACGGCACGTCGCCTACGCAGCCCGACAGCGAACTTCGTGAAGGCGAGTTTCGAGACCATTACTTCACTTGCACCGCCGGTGCGATCCACTACAAGCTCTTCATTCCCGCCGGGATCCCCGTCGCACAGCGTCCGCTCATCGTGATGCTGCATGGGTGCACGCAGTCGCCCGATGATTTCGCTCGCGGCACGCGGATGAACCACCTGGCGCAAGAGCATGGCTACGTCATCGCGTATCCCGCGCAATCACGGAAAAAGAACGTCAGCGGATGCTGGAACTGGTTTCGCAGCGCCGACCAGCAGCGCGGTCAAGGCGAACCGGCAATCCTCGCCGCGCTCGCGAAACACCTGGTCGATAAGCACGCGCTCGACGAGCGTCGCGTGTACGCGGCCGGGCTTTCGGCCGGCGGCGCCATGGCGGCCGTGCTCGCAAACACGTATCCGGATGTCTTTGCGGCGATCGGCGTTCATTCCGGTCTGCCGTTCGGTGCCGCGCACGACATGCCGTCCGCTTTCGCCGCAATGAGGGGAAGCGACGGGACGTCAAGGTACGGCAAGCGCCCGATACGCCCCGACCGCATACCTACGATCGTCTTTCATGGCGATCGCGACATGACCGTCGATCCGTGCAATGGATCTGCGGTGATTGCGCAGAGCATGGCAACGGCGCCAGCGCGCGCTCCCGAAGGCGACGGAATGCGCAGCACCGTCGAACGCGGCGCAGTGCCGGGCGGTCACAGCTACACGCGCACGATCTTCACCGATGCAACGGGCGCCGTCGTTGCGGAGCAATGGCTCGTCCATGGTGCCGGGCACGCATGGTTCGGCGGCGACCCGGCAGGCACGTACACCGACCGGGCTGGGCCCGACGCCTCCGAACAGATGCTGCGCTTCTTCTCGGGCTGCGTGCGCGACGCGATCAACTGACGTGCGTCGACGCACTTCGCCGCGTCGAAATGCGCAAGCCGAAGCCGCGGCTACCGCGGCTTTCGACGCTTCGCGGCCGCGGACAACGCCTTCTTGCGCGGCGGCGTCATGACCGACGTCCAAAACGATACCGCCTGCGAGGCGGCCTCGTTCGACATCGCAGTCGCTTGACGCCGCGCTTCCGCGGTGGCGCGACCCCGCGCCGAACCAAGCACCGCATTGGCACCGCTCATCCACATGCTGAGCCACGGATTCTTCTTCAACCAGGGATTGCTCATTTGCGCTTTTCGCCCGATTTCTTGGCTTGCGGTTTCGTCGGCGGTGCTACCGATGCGCTGTCGTCTTCGGCACCCAGCTCCGCCGTCAACGCTTCCTTGCGCTCTACGATCTGCTCTCCGAGCTCCACCGTATTCACATCGGCTTTGCGCGCTTTGACGAACATCTCGCCTTCTTCCTCTTTGACGTGATGGTCGATGTACTCGCCGAGCACGGTCACGCGCGCATCATAGTGATCATCGCCGGGTTCGAGCTCCTCGAGTTGGGCGATCAGATCCTTAGCGCTCGCATGCTCGATATCGGCCTCGTCCATCAGGTCGTCGTCGTCGATCGCTTCGCGCACCGCGGGGTAGAAGAGTTCTTCTTCCACCGTCGCGTGAATCGTCAATTCGCTGCAAATCTGCCTGACGAGCTCCGCTTTCTCGTCATCGACGTCATCCTGCTTGGTCAGCGTTTCGAACTGCTTGAAAAGACTCTTGACCGTTCTGTGGTCTGCGGTCAGCACGGCAATCGCATCCGTTTCATTGCGGCCGCCGGAATTCGCCGACTTCGTCGAGGTTGTAGCCATGTTGGTTCCTTAAGGGTTCGTAATAAAAAGCGCCCCGAGCCGAAACCCGAGGCGCTCGTGCTTCAGCGACACGTCGGTGGACTCACCAACTGTTCGCCGGTTGTGCACGTCGCATGAAAATCCGCACGCAAGGTCAGGCGTAGATCTCCATGCCCTTGCTGCGCTTCCACTCGTCCTGGAAATACGTTGCGTCCTCGTCCGAACGGGCCTTCACGCCCATCAGGATGCCGCCTTTGCTGATTCCGGACTCGTACCGCTTGACGCGTTCTTCGGGAATTCCCCAGCCGATCAGCGCACCGACGAGACCGCCCGTAACGCCACCTGCGCCGGCGCCGGCAATTGCCGCCGCAAGCGGTCCGGCGATCACGAGCCCGAGGCCCGGGATGGCGATGGACGTGCCGACGGCAGCAACGGCTGCGGCGACCGCTCCGAGCGTGCCACCGATGGCGCCGCCGACGCCTGCACCTTCGGCAGCCTTGGTACCGAGTTCAGTCGTCGTTCGGCCGGGATCGCCGAAATGCGTCTTCCGTGTTTCATCCGACATCACGACGTTGATGTCGTCCTTGCCATAGCCGCGCGATGCGACGGATTTGTAGGCGTTCTCGGCGCTGTCGCGGTCGTTGAACAGCCCCGTGACCATGCGTTGATTGGTGGAATTGACCATCGTTTCTCCTGCCAGGGTGGTGACCCCGCGGGAGGCGACGTCGAACCGAACCGCACTCTACGTCGTTTGCATGCTGGGCAAGGTAGTCCGGACACCCAATCGGCTGTAAGACGCGTCGCGCCGATAAAACAGAGCGCTTGTGCAACTCACCTGCACAACTGCACGTCGCGGTTCGCTCACCGCCTAGTGCAAGCCGTCCGCTTTGCTGCACCACGAAGTCGCGTGGCGAGTCACCACCGGCAACCATGATCGGGCAATATCCGATCAATCATGGGAACCGGCGAAATTCGCGTCGGCATCTCCGGCTGGCGTTATCCGCCGTGGCGCGGCGTGTTCTACCCGCCAGGCCTCGCACAGCGACGCGAGCTCGAATATGCATCGCGGCGCTTCTCGACGATCGAGATCAACGGTTCGTTCTACTCGCTGCAGCGACCCGAGCATTACGCACGCTGGCGCGACGAGACGCCGGACGGTTTCGTGTTCAGCGTCAAGGGACCGCGCTTCATTACGCACATGCTGAAGCTGCGCAACAGCGGGCAGGCACTCGCAAACTTCTTCGCGTCCGGCATCGCCAACCTCGGCGCCAAGCTCGGCCCGATCCTGTGGCAACTCCCGCCGATGCTGCCATTCGACGTCGAGCGACTCGAACCTTTCCTGGCCGCGCTGCCGCGCGATACCGACCAGGCCGCCGCGCTCGCGCGTCGTCGCAACGAGAAGGTGCGCGGCCGGGCACGGCTCGCCTACGG